>NZ_JBSMXK010000015.1:0-68693 GCF_053761865.1 Enterococcus bulliens | reverse complement strand
CGATCGTTAAGCTCTTAATTGACTTCGCTCGCATTACTGCTTGCTGTTTTGTTTTTGCTTCTATCTAAATAGAAACACCTTACACTATTGGTTCGTTTGCTTGCTTTGTTCAGTTTTCAAAGGTCTAATCTGCTGTATCAGCAACTTTTATATCATAACTTATATCGTTATGATTGTCAATCATTTTTTTAATTATCAAACAAATGAATTGCTCGGTTACTTGTAACAACTTATGTATCATAACATGTCAAATTTATTAAATCAAGTAAATAAGCGAACTTTTTTAAATCTGTTCGCTTATTTTTGTCAAACCACTACTAAATAATGTATATGCAGTTTGATACGTAGCACTCAATTTTTGATTCACTGGATGAATTTCTGGCAATTCGACTTGCTCGATACTTCGATTTGCTAACAAATAAGCACCAAATGTCGGTTCATTTTGTTCTGAATAACAAATCGGTGTCTGAAAAATCGCTGCACTGAGCTCAAGTAAAGCTGGCTGTTGAAAAAAGCCACCCGAAACTGACAATAATGGTGTTTCATGAATCAACAGTTGTTTAATGAAATTTAAATTGAACAGCACACCTTCAATCGCTGCACGGATCAGATCCATACGCTCATGTTCCCAACGAATCCCTTGGTACGCGGCTGTAATATCGCCACTCCAAAGCGGAGCACGCTCGCCAAATAGATATGGATAAAATAAAACGCCTCTAGCACCTGGTGTTGTTTGTGCCAAAACTTCAGGTAGTTGGGCATACAATTGTTCTTTAGAATCATAAAACACTTTGCCGATCCATTCCAACACTTTTCCGCCATTGTTTGTTGGGCCACCAATGACCCACTGATCTTTGGTTAAATAATAGCAAAAGAAACGTCCTAATGGATCCAGTGTACGCTTTTTCGTTAGTACACGAACAGCACCACTTGTTCCTAAAGTGATACTTACACTACTTTTTGTGCTTATTTTTCCCGCAAGACTAGCCAAACATCCATCTGAAGCACCAATCATAATTGTAAATTCATGCCCGATTTTTTCTTCAATAGTAGGAAGTGGCCTAAATTGTATTGTCGTATCTGCTAACTTAGGCAGTTGTGTTTGATCTAAATCCAGATAAGACAAAATATTACAGTCCCAACAAAACAACTCACTATTCATTAATCCGCTAGCTGATGCATTTGAATAATCTGTCACCCATTGGCCAGTCAACCAGTCCATGAGATATGCTTTCAAATCCCCCCAATAATGGATCGATTCATACCAATTTTCTTTTTCGCTTTTAAATGAAGCAAGTTTACAAAAAGGAGACATCGGATGGATCGGTGTTCCCGTTTTTTGATAACACGTTTTTGCAAATTCAGTTTGTTTTAACTCCTTTGCAGTAACGCTCGCTTGTTGATCCGACCAAATATACATTCTCAGCGGATCTGTTTGTAAAGGAATCAACGTATGCATCGGCGTACTTAAAATCACTTGTTCAAATGTAACTTGTTGTTGCTTACTTTGCATCAGCCCTCGTAAAATAATCGCCTTGATCTCTTCTGGATGTTGATAGGCAACTCCGTGCTCTTCAAAATGAGTCTCCACTGCTTCTTGATAGGTAAACGTCACGCGTTCTTGATCATAAAGTGCCATTTTTACTGCAGTCGTTCCGATATCGATCGTAAAGTACATATTGATTAGATCCCTACTTTCTAGGCTAAATAATTTGTTAGTATCAGTATAACAAAGCTTACTTATTTTTTTCTTATTTTCTCACAAACTCTTCATCGGAAAAAGAACGTTTTTTGAAATTTTAACAACCCCTCCAAAAAAACCGTTAACATTAAACTTAAAAAGTAGTTAAATAACAAAATGAACATATTATGGTGGAAAAATATTCATCAAAAATCAAGTTTTATTATGAATAATAAAGGATTTTATCATATTGAAGTCAAATTAGCATTTCTGATCCTAAAAAAATTGACTACAATTCATTATGTTCGTAAAATAGCCCTTGTGTGAAAATTTAAAGGAGGGATAATTTTTGAATTATTCTAGAGAAGAAATGGTCAAAAGTGTACCATCAACTGGTTTCTTTGGCCATCCTCGCGGACTTGGTGTATTGTTTTTCATTGAGTTTTGGGAAAGATTTAGTTATTATGGCATGCGGGCAATCTTGCTCTATTTCATGTATGACTCTGTTGCTAATGGTGGATTAGGTTTAGCTGAAACAACAGCCCAATCAATCATGTCTTTATATGGTGCGTTGATTTTTATGACGTGTATTATTGGTGGTTGGTTAGCTGACCGAGTATTTGGTTCACGGACGACTTTATTTTATGGTGCTGTGTTGATCATGTTAGGACATATCTTTTTAGCACTGCCTTTTGGCGGTTTAGTCACGTTCTTAGCTTCGATGTTGTTTATCATTATCGGTACCGGGATGTTGAAACCAAACATTTCAAACGTTGTTGGTGGTCTATACGACAAAAATGACACCCGTATGGATAATGGATTCGTTATTTTCTATATGTCTGTCAACATGGGCGCATTTATTTCTCCATTGATCGTTGGGAACTTGCAAACTTCATTTGGTTACCATGCTGGATTTAGCGCGGCTGCTTTTGGAATGTTCTTGGCATTGATTTTTTATGTGATCTTCAATAAAAAAAATCTTGGCCTAGTCGGAAAAGATATTCCAAATCCCTTAGAAGCTAATGAAAAAGCGCGTTTTAAAAAGAACTTATTGATTGTTTTCGCAATCATTGTGATTCTTTTAGTCATTGGCTATTTCACAAATCTATTGACGTTTAATGTGTTTTCACTAGTCGTAACTGGTTTAGGAATTTTCTTACCTTTTATCTATTTCTTATCAATGTATAGTAGTAAAAAAACGACTGCCGTCGAAAAATCACGTTTATTGTCTTACATCCCGCTATTTTTATCGGCAGTGATGTTTTGGGCGATTCAAGAACAAGGCTCCTCGATTTTAAGTGCCTTTATCGATAAGAATACGCAACGTGATCTAAATCCATTATTAAATATCGACTATACGATTCCGGCGGCCTTTTTCCAATCGATCAATCCATTATTGATCGTCTTATTTGCTCCAATCATTTCAGGGTTCTGGCAAAAACTTGGAAATCTCGCGCCTGCCACACCAATCAAATTTGCCTTAGGGCTCTTTTTAGCTGGAATTTCTTTCTTGATGATGGTCATCCCTACAATGGGCATGGGAAGCGAAACGTTAATCAATCCGCTATGGATCGTCTTCTCTTTTGCGATCTGTGTGATTGGTGAATTATGCCTTTCACCTGTTGGATCAAGTGTTTCTGTAAAACTTGCTCCAAAAGCATTTGAATCACAAATGATGTCACTTTGGTTGTTATCTTCCGCTACAGCGCAAGGTGTTAACGCACAACTTGTGCGTTTATATGGAATTATGTCAAAATCGACTTACTTTGGTTTTCTAGGTGCAATCGCGATCGCACTTGCCGTGATCGTCTTTGTGTTAACACCTTGGATGTCGAAAAAAATGCAAGGAATCAAATAAAATAAGAGGTGTGACAAATGTCTGTCACATTTTCTAAAAACTAAATAAACGGTGCTCTAAAAGTAGCTCCTTCAAAAATAAGCCGCCTCATTACCGAAATAGATACGTCTATTATCGGAATGAGGCGACTTATTTTTCTGATCTGTTCACTTTTATCACAGCCTCTTTTTAATTTAAGGCTTGAATCAGATCAGAAATCAAATCTTCAGCGTATTCGATACCTACAGACAAGCGTAATAAATCTGGTGTTAGTCCGTAAGATTCCCGTTCAGCTTCTGGGATATCCGCGTGTGTTTGCGTTGTTGGATAGGTAATCAGACTTTCGACACCTCCTAAACTTTCCGCAAAAGAAATCAAGGTCAGTTTAGCTAAAAAGTCTTTGATCATTTCAGCCGATTGCAATTTGATACTGATCATCGCCCCTTGCCCGGCATAATAGACCGCTTTGATTTTAGGTTGCTCTTTTAAAGCGGCAACAATCTTTTTCGCATTTTCTTCTTGTTGGTTAAATCGTAACGGTAACGTTTTTAAACTGCGAATAAACAACCAACAGTCAAAATTACTTAAAGAAGGGCCAATCGTATTCGCTAAGTAAACCAAGCGCGCATCTAGTTCAAGATGTTTACTCACGATTACACCTGCTAAGATATCATTGTGTCCAGTGAGATACTTGGTCCCTGAATGCACGACGATATCCGCACCTTCTAATAACGGACGTTGACGTAGTGGGGTCAAAAAGGTATTGTCGACGATCAAATACGCATCATGCGCTTTGGCTAAGCGACTTACCTCCTCAATCGAGGTTTCATTCATCAACGGATTGGTCGGTGTTTCTAAAAAGATTGCCGTCACCTTTTCAGTTAGCGTTTCCTCAAGTTCAGTTACACTATCAAAATAATGAAAGGTTGCGCGTTTACGTGCAGCTAATTCATTAAAGAATCGATAGCTACCACCATAAAGATCACGTGACACATAAAAAACAGCACCACTATCAAATAAATCAAAGACCAAAGCGATCGCACTCATTCCAGAACTCGTCACAACCGCTTGATTTCCACCTTCTAACGCTGCGAGTCCTTCTTCTAGAATATCGCGTGTTGGATTTTTTGTACGGGTATAATCATATCCTGTACTCTGTCCTAAAGCTGGATGAGCAAATGTCGTTGATAAATAAATTGGTGCGCTAACGGCACCTGTTTGAGGATCTTTACGGTTACCTAATTGGGCTAAAATCGTTTCTACGTGTTGTGTCATATGTTTGCCTCCTTATCGATTGCATAGATTAGTTGAGTAACCGCTTTTTGGATGATCTCAGGTTTTGTCGCTAAATTGATGCGAATATACGTGGCGTAATCTTTTGAAAACCACTCCCCAAAATCGATTGCTAATTTCGCCTTGTCTTGAACGAGCGTTTTCACTTCCCCATGTAACACTTTTGCAAGATCGATCCATAGTAGATACGTTCCTTCTAAAGGAGCGATCTCAATATCGGGATAAGAGGCACGTAATGTTTGACGGATATACTGCTCATTGATTTTTACAACACTTAAAAAGCTAGCCAACCATTCATCGCTTTTAGCATAAGCTGTTTTTGCTGCGACTTGTCCTAACACACTTAATTCCGTTTGGCGATGGACCTTAGACCAGTCGAAAAAGCGTTGGCGTACATCTTCATCTATAATCCAGATGTGTGAATTTAATAATCCAGCAAAGTTAAATGTTTTAGAGGGTGCATTGCACACAGCAAGTTGTGTAAATCCAATTTCTTTAGCAATCGTTAAAGCAGATACAAAGGGTCGATCGATTAAAACAAGATCAGAATGGATCTCATCAGAAATCAAGAACACACCGTATTGTTGGCATAGACTCATGACACGTGTCACTTCATCTTTGGTCCACACACGACCTACTGGATTATGTGGTGAACAAAAAATAAACAATTTGATTTCTTGATTGGCAAAAATCGATTCCAATTGTTCAAAATCAATCGTATAGTGTTCCGCTTCATTTTTTAACGGTGCCTCGATCAGTTGACGTTTTTGATCATTGATCGCATTGTAAAACGGATAATACACTGGTGGTTGGATCAACACGGCATCTTCTTCTTGCGTAAAACAGGCAATTAGATCATATAACGACTGTACGACGCCAGTCGAAAAGGTCAGCCATCTTGCTTCTACTTGTGTTTTTTCGTGACGGTCTAACCATCCTTGATAGGCATCAACATAGTCTTTTGGTGTCGTTGAGTAGCCAAAAATTCCATGTTCGATCCGTTCGACTAATGCCTGCTTGATTTGTGAATCTGTAGAAAAGTCAGAGTCTGCAACCCATAACGGCAACAGATCTTTATCCCCAAAACGCTCTACAAGCGCATCCCATTTTAGTGAATCACTGTTTTGACGTTCTTGATAATACGTTTCAATAAATGTTTGACTGTCCATATTACTTCCTCCTAGTTCTCCGTTAAGATACATTCGACTTGTCCGATTTTTGTTTCATCATATGGTGTGCGTTGGTACGTGTCATGAATCCAGTTTAAAAAGAACAATGAGGCATGTGACTGCCACGTATTGACGATACCTTTTTGCGGATCGTTTTGTATGTAATAATTTTCTGGTAATACCGCTTGTCCTTGTAATTGATCGCGTTGATATTCTTGATCTAATGTTTTGGTTTCATATTCTAAATGTCCCAATAAAAATAGATTCTTTCCATTTGGTGAAGCAATGATTGCAGGACCAGTTTGTTGGTTTTGAGCCAAAACGAGCAACTCGCTCGCCATCAGTGCGTCTTCGTCGATTCCGGTAAAGCGTGAATGTGGACAATAAAATTCCTCTGAAAATCCACGTAATACCGGGTGTGTGTGTTGTACTTTTTGAGCAAAGACGCCAAGTAATTTTTCAGTATAGCATCTTTTTTGGATGCCATAATGCTGATACAATGCTGCTTGCGCTCCCCAACAAATATGCAAAACGGAAGTACAATGCGTTTGGCTCCACTCTAAAATGTCACACAATTCTTCCCAATAATCGATTTCTTCAAAAAGTTTTTGCTCGATCGGTGCTCCAGTGATGATCAACCCATCAAGATTTTCGGCTTTCATTTCCTCGGTTGTCGTGTAAAATTTCGTCAAATGATCTTGGCTCGTATGTTTACTGACATGATTGGTCATGCGAAGTAAGCGTACGTCGATCTGCAAAGGACTCATCGACAATAAGCGTAATAATTGGGTTTCTGCTTGAATCTTATCAGGCATCAAATTGATGATCCCGATTTTTAATGGTCGAATATCTTGGTGTTGCGCTTGTTGATCTTTGATAGCATAGATCGTTTCTTCTTTTAAGATTTTAGCTGCTGGTAGTTCTTTAGCGATGATGATTGGCACACATGTCGCTCCTTTCTAGAATAAAAAAAGCCCCTTTATCGAGTAACTCGATAAAGGGACGAAAATTCGTGGTACCACCCTAATTTGCACAACTTGCGTGCCTCATTGGTCATGCGAAAGTAACGGTCGCATCCGTTTATTTAGCGTCAACCAAATAAAAACTCCAAGTTCATCTTCATCAATGGTTCCCGTCTCCTTTTTCAGCTACCGGAGTCTCTGTCTCGCGTTGCATTGATTACTCTTCTCTTCTACGTTTTTTCTCATATGAATTTCATTTTATTATAATGGTTTTACACAAAAAGTCAACGGCTAAATCCAACCAAAATGCTGACAAGCTTTATAAATGCCATCTTCTAAATTGGTTGCGGTAATGTAATCTGCTTTGTCTTTTAATGCTTTGGTTCCATTGCCCATCGCAATGCTAAACCACTCTTGGCCAAACATTACTAAATCATTAGTATCGTCGCCAAATACTACGACGTCCTCAGTCGGTGCATGTAAATAGGCCATCAATTCACGAATCCCTCGATCTTTTTCATCAATCTGATACATCAAATATTCTGGCACGTAATACAAGCTAGGCAAAAGTTCTTTTGTTGACAACTCGATTTTGCTTGTTTGAGGTAGTGCAATATACAATTTATAGATTTGTTCTAATTCTTCAATCGCAAGTTTTGAATCAATACGATATGTCGTCGGTTCTTGTCGCTTTCCTACTTGTTTAATAAACAACTCATCACGACTGATCACTTCATCGGAATCTTTTGTAGCAAATAACACACCCAGACCTAGACTATCTGCTTCTATCGCGATCTGTTTGGCTTTTTCTAATGCTAATGGACGATTACTAATCAATTGATCGTCAACTACGATAGCTCCACCACCAGCACAAACCATATTGTGTAATCCCAATTTTTCCATGATCGGACGCGCTTTATAATGCGCACGTCCAGTTGCAATTGCAACAAAATGGCCCTTTTGCTGTAGTTTTTCCAAAGCTTGTTTGGCACTTGGAATAATTTCATTCGTTGCACGATCGGTCAACGTACCATCGATATCAAAAAAGAAATATTTCTTTTGCATAATCTACTCCTCTACTGCGTTGCATGGACTTTTTTTGTGTAATGTTTCAAGAAAAATGGTGAGAGTAACGTACTTAAAATAATCACAATGACAAATGGCGCATAAAGTTCATGTGGGACGATTCCTGCTTCATCACCAAGCTGTAAAATAATCAAGGCCATTTCACCACGCGAAATCAACCCAGAACCGATCATCAAAGCCGAGTGATTATCAAAACCGACCATACGGCTACCTAGATATCCACCAAATAATTTACTAATAATGGCTACAATCAACAGTACGAGAATAAACAATGCTTGTGTCCATAATTGATCAAACGTCACGCTTAAACCAATACTGACAAAGAAAACCGGAATAAAAACACTATATCCCAATACTTCAACGTTTTTAAATACTAAATCTTTGACTTTGGTTTGCCCCACAGCGATCCCTGCAAAAAAGGCACCGATCACTGAACTTAATCCGACAAAGTCCGCTAAATAAGCCATGCTTAAACATAAGACTACTGACGTAATCACCGTAGCACTTGTGGCAAACAACTTGCCACTTAACTCCATCAATTTTCCTGCAATAAAACGAATGACAAAGAAAATCAAACCGAAGTACAAGACTTGTTCGACTAATAATAAAGGCAAAGGCAATCCTTCAGCTGCAGCTCCTTTTTGAAAGAACGGTAGACTCAAGCTAAAAATCAGTACTACCGCAATATCATCGACAACGGAAGCACCTAAAATCGTCGCCCCTTCTTTCGTTTGCAACGCACGTAACTCTTTTAGCACTTCAACGGAGATACTAACTGATGTTGCCGCTAAGATCATACCTGAAAACAAGGCGACTTTCATTGAAAAACCAAACCAAAACGTGCTCACTCCACCTAAGAGTACTGGCAATAAAATTCCTAAAAACGCCACTAAAAAGGCAGGTTTCGCATATTTTTTCAACAATTGTAGATCGCTTTCGATCCCAGCTAAAAACATCAACAAGATCACACCCAGTTCTGAAAATTCGTGTAAGATCTCGGTGTTTTTTAATAAATGTAAGCCACCACTTCCTAAAATAATTCCTACTAATAATTGCCCGACAACTGCCGGGACTCCGATTCTTCTTGAAAAATGTGACACCAATGTCGTTGTAATCAAAATCAAACATAAACTACCGACAAACTCCATATCATTTCCTCCTTATACAAGCAAAAAGAGCGCAGGCTTCTAGTCATTTCTCCGCCCCTGAAGAAACAATCCTTGAAAGCCTACGCCCAACCCTTGTGTGTTTATACTCAAAAAATAGTATAACAAAAATTACGCAAGATGACACTTATAGTTGATCGAAAATTTGTTGACTAAATACACTTAAACTCACTTCTACAGCTTCGGGTAATTGTGCCGCAAAATCAAAGGTTACTTTTTTAGAAGCAATCGCTTGTTCGATTGCGCGTTCGATACGCTCAGCGACTTCTCCCCAACCAAGATAACGAAACATCAAAACGCCAGATAATAAGACAGAACAAGGGTTCACCTTATTTTTACCTGCAAATTTAGGTGCTGTTCCATGCGTTGCTTCAAATACTGCATGACCACTTTGAAGATTGAAATTTGCACCAGGAGAAATTCCCACACCCCCAACTTGTGCAGCTAGAGCATCGGAGATATAGTCACCATTTAGGTTCATTGTAGCGATGACTTGGTGATCTTTTGGTCGTGCGATGATCTCTTCTAGAAAAATATCAGCAATACAATCTTTAACAATCAGTTTCCCTGCTTGCTGTGCTTTTTGGAGTGCTTGATTGGCTTGATCTTCACCTAGTTCTTTTTTGATCGTATCGTAAGTGTGATAGGTAAAGGTTTGCTCGGCATATTCTTGTTCTGCAACTTCATATCCCCACTTTTTAAAGCCACCTTCTGTGAATTTCATAATATTTCCTTTATGAACGAGTGTCACAAACTGTTTTTGATGCGCCAAAGCATGTTCAATTGCGGCCCGAACCAATCGTTTGCTACCTTGACTAGAAATCGGTTTAATCCCAATCGCACTTGTTTTTGGAAATCGAACGTTTGTTACATTTAGTTCATCTGATAAAAAGGTCATCAGTTTTTTCGCTTCGATACTTTCAGCAGCAAACTCGATCCCCGCATAGATATCTTCTGTATTTTCTCGAAATACTACCATATCTGTCCATTCCGGATGTTTCACCGGTGAAGGCACACCTTTGAAATACCGTACCGGTCGCATGCAGACATATAGATCCAATGTCTGACGCAAAGCGACATTGATCGAACGTATTCCTTCTCCAATCGGTGTAGTCAAAGGTCCCTTGATTGAAACAAGCTGTTTTTTTATGATATCAAGTGTTTCTTGAGGTAAATAACTTCCTGTTTCATCAAATGCGCGTTGGCCGGCTAACACTTCTTGCCACTGTATCTTCTTTTTTTCTTGATAGGTCAGAAATACAGCTTGATCAAAAATCCGCTGTGCTTGCTCCCAAATCTCTGGTCCGATTCCATCTCCTTTGATGAAAGGAATCGTCGGGTAGTCTGGAACGACCAACCCTTCTTTTGTCATCTGAATATCATGCATACAATTGCCCTACTCTTTCTGTCATCCGTTCATAACGTTGATTCAATTGTCCTTTATACTGTGAGCGCGGTCGAATCAAGCGATTGGCTTGTTTTTGTTCAGCAATATGCGCCAACCAACCAGCTACTCGACTCATCGCAAAAATCAAGGTAAATAGATCTTTATCAATTCCTAGCACGTGGTAAACCGTTGCTGAATAAAAATCGACATTTGGAATTAAACCTTTTTCTTGGCGAATCACTTGTTCAACTTCTTCTGATAGATGATACCAAATCTGATTTTCAGTTTGATCTGTCATCTGCTGTGCCATTTCTTTCAAATAGATTTGACGTGGATCCACTGTAGTATAGACACGATGACCAAATCCCATGATTTTTTCATTTGATCCTAGTTTTTCTAAAATGTATTGTGTAGAATTTTGTTCAACGGCGATCTCTTCTAGCATATCAAATACGCGTTCATTCGCTCCGCCATGTAAAGCACCTTTTAGCGTTCCAATCGCTGCCGTTACACAAGAGTAAGTATCTGAAAGGGTTGAAGCACATACACGTGCTGCAAAAGTAGATGCATTGAGTTCATGATCTGCATGTAAAATCAAGGCGCGGTCTAGTGCTTGTACATCGATCACACGGGGGATTTCTCCGGTTAGCATATACAAAAAGTTTTCAGCTAGACCTAAGTTTTCATCCGGTACGATTGGATCTAGTCCTTGACGCAAGCGACAAAAACTGGCAATGATCGTTGGTAATTTAGCTTGAAGTGAAATACTTTGACGGTACACAGCCTCTGCATCGGTCGCTTCTGCTTCTTTGTCAAAGACTCCCAATAAAGAAACGGTACTCCGTAAGACACTCATCGGATGCAAGTTTTGACGACATTGAATACGTAAACAAGATTCGACTGCTTCACCGATTGCATATTGTTCACGCAAAGCTCGGGTAAATAAAGCATACTCTGTTGTCGTAGGCAGATGACCATTCCAAAGTAAGAAAATAACTTCTTCAAACGTAGCATCTTGATGCATAAACTCATCAATATCATACCCAAAATAACTTAAACGATCTTCTTCGATTGCGCTAATATAGGTTTCACAAGCGATCGTGTTTGCTAATCCTGCTGTGTTCATAAGTTTTTCCTCCTTGTTGTGTTGCTTCGGCAATTTTTTTACGGACAACCATCGGTAAGATCCCTTGATTTTTGTAATAGCGAATATCAGCTTTAGAATCAAATCGAACACGTACTGTAAATGTCTGTTCACCATCTGCTTTTTCTGCTGTAACAGTGATCAATTCATTGACACCAGTATCTTCGGTGATCGCAATCGTAAAGGCTTCACTTCCATCCAATCCTAATGTTTCAGCACTTTCACCAGGAAGATATTCCAAAGGCAAAACGCCCATCATCACTAGATTAGAGCGATGGATGCGCTCGTAACTTTCTGCAAGCACTGCTTTTACACCTAATAAATGTGTCCCTTTAGCTGCCCAGTCACGCGAAGAGCCCATGCCATAATCTTTTCCTGCTAAAATCAGTAGTGGCGTTTTGGCTGTTTTGTATGTCATCGCGGCATCATAGATCGAACACACCTCATCTGTTTCAAAACATCGCGTTTGTCCTCCTTCAATTCCTGGGACAAGTTGGTTTTTGATCCGAATATTGGCAAATGTTCCACGCATCATGACTTCATGATGTCCTCGTCTTGATCCGTATGAATTAAACTGACGTAAGGCAACCCCGCGCTCTTTTAAGTAATGCCCTGCTGGAACTTTACTTGAGATCGCACCAGCTGGTGAAATATGATCGGTTGTGACTGAATCTCCAAATTTTGCCAGTACACGCAGCCCTACTAATGGTTCTAATGGCATCAATTCTTGGGTCATGTTTTCAAAATAAGGTGGATTCGCAATATACGTGGACGTTTCGTCCCATGTATAGATCGGTTCTGGTTTAACTGCAATTTGGTTCCACACTTCATTGGCATCAAAGACTTTTGCATAGTGGGTCTGATACAATTCAGGTGTTACGAATGCTTTAACCGTTTCATCGATCTCTTGCTTGGTCGGCCAAATATCTTGTAGATAAATCGCCTCACCCTGATCATTAAGACCAATAGGTTCTCTACTTAAGTCTTTATTCACAGTTCCAGCTAATGCGTATGCAATCACTAAAGGCGGTGATGCTAAATAGTTGGCTTTGACTTGTGGATGGATGCGTCCTTCAAAATTACGATTTCCACTTAAGACCGCTGAAACGATTAGATCGTTGTCGATAATCGTTTGGGTAAGCGTGTCTTCTAGCGGTCCAGAATTTCCAATACACGTCGTACACCCATACCCAACTACAGCAAAACCTAACTCTTCCAAATAAGGTAATAAACCGGCATCTTTTAGATAGGCCGTTACGACTTGAGAGCCTGGCGCTAGTGACGTTTTTACTTTACTTGAGACACGTAAGCCATTTTGAACAGCATGTTTTGCTAATAGCCCAGCTGCTAACATCACATAAGGATTTGAAGTATTTGTACAACTCGTGATGGCCGCAATCACAAGATCCCCGGTGCTTAGCGTTTGCGTTCGGGATAAGGCGACTTGCTTTTTGAGTTCATTTTGTGTCAGACCAAATCCTTGTGGTCCTTCTGGATTCAATAATGATGTTTGAAAATTTGTTTTCATCTCATCTAAAAAAATCAAATCTTGAGGACGTTTAGGACCAGCTAAACTCGTGCGGACTCTTGATAAATCCATGGATACATTTGTAGAATAGTCTCTTTTTCCTGCTTGATAATACAGTTGATTTTGTTTTAGATACGTTTTAGTCAATGCAATTTTTTCAGGATCGCGTCCAGTTAGTTCCATGTAGCGCAATGTTTCATCATCTACTGGAAAATAGCCACAAGTTGCCCCGTATTCTGGTGCCATATTGGCAATTGTAGCCCGGTCAGCTAATGAAAGTTGCTCCATTCCTGAACCATAAAATTCTACAAATTTTCCTACTACTTTCGTTTCACGTAATAATTTCGTGATTTCTAAAGCAACATCTGTCGCCGTAGCCCCTAGAGCGAGCGTACCGACCAGCTCGACACCCACGACTTCTGGCACTGGAAAATATGACGGTTCGCCAAGCATCGCGGCTTCTGCTTCGATTCCTCCTACACCCCAACCTAATACACCTAACCCATTGATCATCGTCGTATGTGAATCCGTTCCTAAGACACTATCTGGATAGACGATCGTTTGCTCACCCACTTCTTTGGTCACGACGACTTCCGACAAATATTCAATATTAACTTGATGGATAATGCCTGTAGCTGGAGGAATCACACGGTAGTGATCAAAAGCTGTTTGGGCCCATTTTAAAAATTCGTAACGCTCTTGATTACGCTGGAATTCTAGTGCAACGTTTGCTGCCAAAGCTTCTACCGTACCAGCCTGATCCACTTGGACAGAATGGTCGATTACTAAATCAACTGGAATTTCTGGATTGACTTGTGTCGCTTTTCCACCAAATTTTACGATCGCTTCTCGCATCGATGCCAAATCGACGATCACGGGTACGCCGGTAAAATCTTGCAAGATCACACGTGCTGGTTTAAAGGGTACCTCTCCTTTAGGATTTGACGCATCAAATTTGATCAATTGGGCGATATGTTCTTTTGTAATGTCTACGTCATCTTGTTGGCGAACTAACGTCTCAAGTAACAGACGGATCACGTAAGGTAACCGTTCAAGTGACTGACCATATGTAGTTGCCGCTTCATGTAAATCAAAAAGATAATATTCTTTTTCATTTACGATAAATGGGCGTAAGTACTGTGTTTGTTGTTGTTGCATAAAAAAACCTCCCATCAACTGTTTCAATGTACCGATTATATCGATTAAAATTCTCATTGTAAATTCATGTAATTTTAATATTATTCTAAAATTACGTGGAGAAAATAGATTTTTCATTGAATTGATACGGTTTTAAATAAGCAAAAAAACAAAAATTCTTTTTTTATCGCGTTCATTTTGATGTCAGTTTGTGAAAAATTAAAATCGCCTACTTAAATCTTTATGTCAATCGTTTCATTAAAAAAAGCATGGATTCTAACAAAAAATCTATGCTTTTTATGATATTTATTTTATTTTATTAAAAAAAGACGACATCACTGTATTAATTTGATTCCCAATTTTCTAGTCTATCATGTAACACTGATTTTGGTTCATTCGCACCAAATAATGGACTTCCGGGTTCTAATTTAATCCCCTGTGCTAACGAATCCAAGTAATAAGGAGCAAATCCCAAATTTGAAATCAAGGTATCCATCATTGCTGAAAGCTCTTTTTGGTCAGTAGCATAAATCATTCCCTTTTGAGCTGTCAAATCTGATGTGGCCTCATCGGCTAAATCATGATAACCCATATGGTTAAAAGCTTTAACCACGTTTGCGCTTTGGGGCAACCAAGCTTGAACGGTCAAACTAGATCCTCGATACCGCCCTTCATCGTCTGGACCATCGACTTCCCACCAGTAATTCATAGCATCTAGAACTACTTTATCTTCAAACTGTTCACGCATCGTTTCTGGTAAATCGAAAAAACGACTAAGTGGTAAAGCTAAAATAATTACTGGATAATTCTCTAGCAGAGTCGTTGAATCAAGAACCTCTGTTCCGGGAGCCAAAACACTCACACTCAACTCGATCGCACTTGCTGGCCTAGAACTAGCGATCCCAACTTGATATCCTGCACGATTTGCTAATTGCGCTAAGGTTAAGCCTAATTTGCCAGCACCCAAAATCCCGATTTTTTCCATTATTGCTCAACTCCTAGTAATTCTTTTACACGAGGAATCACAACTTTACCATATAATTCGATCGTTCTAAGACGAGCATCCGCTGTTTGGCCACCTGCTCCATACACCAAATCAAAGCGCTCAACCCCAACTTCTTTGATTGTACGTGCAATTTTTTGCGCCACGGTTTCAGGATCACCGACAAAATAAGCGCCATGTTCAATTTCTGCCAAGAAGCGTTCGCGACTCATTGCAGCCCAACCACGTTCGCGTCCTAATTGATCCATCATCGCTTTGATGTACTGCCAAGCAGTCTCTTGTGCTTCTTCATTCGTGTCGGCAATTACACCATGTGAATGCATACCAACGGGTAAAATAGGTTGATTAAATTGCGTAGCTGCTTTTTGATACAACTCTACATAAGGTGCAAAACGTTTCGGTTCGCCACCAATAACAGCTAACATCACTGGAAAACCATATCGAGCAGCACGAATAATCGATTCTGGCGTGCCCCCAACACCGATATACGTCGTAAGGGTTCGACCGTTTTCCATTTGCGGATACATCCGAGCTTGATTTAATGATTGCGTAACTTTACCTTCCCATGTAACGGTTTCTTCTGTAATCAAACGATGATAAAGCGCTAATTTTTCTTCAAATAATTCATTGTATTGTTGTAGATCGTAGCCAAATAATGGAAAAGATTCAGTAAATGATCCACGACCTAGCATCACTTGCGCTCGGCCATCTGATAACGCATCTAAGGTCGCAAAACGTTCATATACACGAACAGGATCGTCTGAACTTAATACCGTAACACCGGTACTTAATTTGATCTTTTTTGTCACGCTTGCTAAAGCACCTAATACGATTTCTGGACTAGAAATCGCATATTCTTTACGATGATGTTCTCCAATAGCTAAAATATCGATTCCCGCTTGCTCAGCCAACACACCTTCTTCAACCGTTAAGCGCAAAGCTTCAGCATCTGATACGCGTTTGCCTGCTTGATCATAAGGGATATCGCCAAATGTGTCTAAACCAAATTCATAATGTGTCATGTGTATTCCTCCGACTTGTTTTTTTCTACTATACCAAGTTTCAAATAGAAATACGATTATTCTGCTTACAAAAAATAAGTAAACTAATAAAAAAAAGAACACCATGACAAACACGGTGTTCTTACGATTAAGAATTAATATTTAAAATCCACATAAAGCCAACAAAAACGAAGAATAATACATACATAATTGGCGAAACTTCTTTGCCTCGTTTGGCAGCGATCATTGTAATCGGATAAAAAATGAATCCTAACGCAATCCCATCTGAGATACTATACGTTAGCGGCATTCCTACTAAAATCAAAAAGGCTGGGATTGCGATTTCAAGTTTTTCCCATTCGATTTCTTTTAGCGAGTGAGCCATCATCACACCTACAACGATCAACGCTGGTGCAGTCACTTGAGGTGTGACGATTCCTAATAAAGGAGAAAAGAATAGACCAAATAAAAATAAAATTCCCGTTACGACGGCCGTTAATCCAGAACGTCCACCAACTGCAATCCCTGCTGAAGACTCGACATACGCCCCTACTGGAGAAGTTCCAAATAATGAACCTGCCAACATCGCAGTTGAATCCGAAGCCAAAGCTTTACCCACACGTGGCATCTCATTATTTTTCATAAATCCCGCTTGATTCGCTAACCCAACAAGTGTTCCAGCTGTATCAAAAAATGTAACCAATAAAAACGTTAAGACAACCACCCAAAGCTGGATCGTATTGATATCACCTACGTGTTTTAAAGCAACTAGAAAAGTCGGTTTTAAACTTGGAGCTGCGGATAAGATTCCTGTAGGTTTTTGGATCAAGCCTGTGACTAATCCTAAGATAGTTGTCGCTGCCATCCCAATAAAGACGCTTCCTGGTATACGACGAATCAATAAAATAGCCGTTACGGTTAACCCAAAAATCGTTAACCAAGTCGTACCAACCGATAGCGAACCTAATGATACAAGTGTCGATTCATCTGCAACGATGATCCCACCTTGATTTAATCCTAAAAAGGCGATAAACAAGCCGATCCCACCAGAAATCGCAAATTTTAAATCTTTAGGAATTGCATTAATGATCAATTCACGTAATTTAAATACAGTAATCAACATAAATAACAATGAAGCAACGAAAACACCCGCTAGAGCTGTCTGCCAAGGAATCTTCATTCCGATACAGACCGAATAGGCGAAAAATGCGTTGATTCCTAGCGCTGGAGCTGTGGCGATCGGATACTTCGCATATAGTCCCATCATAATACTTCCGACAGCACTTGCTAATGCTGTCGCTGTAAAGACTGCACCTTCGTCCATCCCAGAAGCACCTAATACACTAGGATTGACGAATAGAATATACACCATTGAAATAAACGTGGTAAACCCAGCAATCACTTCGGTGCGAAATGAGGTTTGAAGCGCAGATAGACCAAAATACTGCGACACTTTTTCTTTCACTACTAAAAATCCTCCTAAAAGACGAACATTATTGTCATGAACACCTTTATTCTTTTCTTTTTTATATAACCTGGTTTATCATATACTATAGTGTTTCAATTGTAAATGTGAAACCCATGAAACTCATGAAAATCCAAAAGAAAATGTTTGTAATTTATTACAAAAAGGACTACTCTATTAGAGTAAACAGTGGCTTAGGAGGAAATGAACATGTTAGAAAAAGAGTTATACAAAAAATTATTTTCAGAATCATTCTCGTTACCTGTAGCAGTCAACTACTGGGATAACACTTCAGAACGTTACGGCAATCTAGAAGGTGAACCAGAGATCACCATTACCTTTAATGAAATCATCCCCATCAAGGAAATCACTAAAAATGCTTCTTTGACACTAGGAGAAGCGTATATGGATAAAAAAATCGAAATTGATGGAAGTATCCAAGCTCTCGTTACGGATGCGTATCGTCAAGCCAATAGTTTTTTGCGTTCAAAAAGCTATATCAAATGGTTACCAAAATTAGCACGTCATACTAAAAAACAAAATAAAGAAGACATCCATTCCCACTATGATTTAGGAAATGAATTTTATGAATTATGGTTAGATAAAACATTGACATATTCTTGTGCCTATTTTCAAACACCAGAAGATACATTAGAACAAGCTCAAATGAATAAAGTGCGTCATATCCTAAATAAATTGTTTATTAAAGAAGGCGATAGTCTACTAGATATTGGCTGTGGTTGGGGAACTTTGATGTTTACGGCGATCAAAGAATACGGTGTGCATGCAACAGGAATCACTTTGAGTGAGGAGCAATATCGTTTTATTACAGACAAAATTAAAGCAGAAGGTCTTGAAGATCAATGTACGGTTCTGTTAAAAGACTATCGTGAAGTCAAAAACATGGAATTCGACCATATTACAAGTGTAGGAATGTTTGAACACGTTGGAGAAGATAGCTTAGAAGAATATTTTGCTGTAGTCAAACGCCTATTGAAACCTAAAGGAACAGCCTTGATTCACGGTATCAGTCGCCAACAAGGTGGCGCAACGAACGCTTGGATCAACCAATACATTTTCCCAGGTGGCTATATTCCAGGTGTTGCCGAGTTAGCAAATCACATGCAAACAAACGACCTCCAACTGATTGACTTAGAAAGTTTACGTCGTGATTACCAACTCACTTTAGAACATTGGGCTCATAATTTCCATGAAGTGAAAGAACAGGTATTGCAAGTAGCTGATGAACGCTTCTATCGTATGTGGGACTTGTATTTACAAGCATGTGCAGCATCATTTGAAGCAAGTAATATCGATGTCGTCCAATATCTACTAGTACATCCAGGCAATAATTCCATCCCAATGCACCGCTATGTAGGGCATTGATCGATTTTTTAGGTGATGTGATAAAAGTCTATCACATCACCTAAAAATTGAATAAACGGTGTTCCAAAAGTAGCTCTTTTAAAAATAAGCCGCACCATTCCGATAATAGACGAGTCTATTATCGGAATGGTGCGGCTTATTTTTAAGAGCTGCCCACTTCTGTCACAACCTCTTTTTTTCATCTAGTCCTAAATTTCCACGCAGCGTATCATGTGTGTACTTGGTTTTGTAAATGCCTTTTGCTTGTAATAGTGGTACGACTTCATGTACAAATCGTTCAAAAGCGTGAGGATAGTCTCCACCGATGATGAAGCCATCAACAGCTCCTTGATTGAACCATTCTTCGATCAAATCCGCTACGTCTTCTTTCGTCCCCATAAATAAAGGTCTAGGTAAAGCTTGTTCGACCGCGACTTGACGAAGGGTCAATCCCCTTGCTTTCGCTTCTTGTTTGATTTTGTCCGTCGTGCTCCTAAATGCCTCTTTACCGATCGTACCAAGATCTGGAAAAGGTTCATCTAGTGGGTATTGATGAAAATTATGATCATCGAAATAACGCGCTAAGTAATTCAACGCATTTTCGATTGGAATCAACTGTGCAACTGCTTGATATTGTGCTTCAGCATCTTCTTTTGTTTCGCCAATAATCGGTGAAATTCCCGGTAACACCAATGCCTTGCGTTCATACACGGCAGCTTGATCAGTGATCTCATCATAAAATTCTTTCATCGCTGGAATCGAATTGCTGTGGGTAAAAATCGCTTCTGCATGTTTTGCCGCAAAAGCCTTTCCTTTTTCGGAAGCTCCTGCTTGGAAAACAACCGGTTCTCCTTGAGGTGAACGGCCGATATTTAATGGTCCTTCCACTTGATAATAGTTTCCTTGATAGTGTGTTCGATGCATTTTACTAAAATCAACATACTGACCGGTCTCTTTATTTCGTACAAAAGCATCTTCTTCAAATGAACGCCATAATCCTTGAACAACTTCTAGATGTTCTTTTGCAATATCATAGCGCTCGTCGTGTGGAGGCAATGTGCGATTATTATAATTTTTTGCTGCACCAGCTTGTGGTGAAGTCACCACATTCCATCCTGCTCGTCCTTTACTCAAGTGATCTAGTGACATCAATTGTCTAGCTAGAGTGAATGGATCGGTATATGTAGAAGAAAAAGTTCCCACTAAACCGATATGTTTCGTAACTTGTGCTAAAGAAGCTAGCAAGGTGATCGGTTCAAAGCGATTTAAAAAATGAGGAATCGATGTTTCGGAAATAAACAGCCCATCAGCAATAAACACAAAATCGAAGAAAGCCTGTTCTGCAAGCTGTGCTCGTTGCTGGTAAAAATCAAAATTCGTACTCGCTGTCGCATCGATATCTGGATGACGCCATCCATCTGTTGTACTCCCGATTCCGTGTAAAATGGCACCTAAATGTAATTGTCTACTCATGCAACTACCTCGCGATGTGCCTCGATTTCAGCAATCACATCGGCTAATTCCAAACTCGTCACTCCCGTAAACTGTGCACTATTTGATTTCGCGATTTCCACGACTGGTACATAACTTACACCATATTTCGTTTGTAAAATCGAGCGAAATGCGTCTTGATGGGTCACATCGACTACACGATACGCAAGTTTTTCTTTGGCAAAATACTTTTTTAATGTTTGACAATAATGACAGCCCTCTTTGGCCCATAACACAATCGTTGGTTGACTCATACTAAAACTCCTCTTTTCAATTCAAATTTAGTTGCAAGATACTCGATCAATTGCATTTTTTCTTCATACGACATATAAGGTGTATGAATAACGATATCCGAAAGATCATGGCGAACACAAAAGTCCTTAAGTTCTTTAGCCAATGTCTCTTTTTGAGCCACAATCGCTCCTGTCGGTTTCTTCTCAATCCACGTTTTTTCTTCTTGCGTCTCTTGATAGGTTTTTGCACTAGTTTCGTCTGCAAAATTCAAACGTTTCCCAGATTCAAAATGAACCGTATAAGAAGCCAGTTGGTCAAGATAGGCTTTTTTTTGCTCTAAAGAATCGACTAATGCAACGGTAACAGCTACCATAAAGCGTGTATGTTTTCGTACAGAAAATGCTTGTTTGACCTCTGATAAAATCGTTTCATTTCCATTAGCAAAAAACGGATAAATCATACTCGATTGTGTTTCATTTGCTAAAGCTGCACTTTCTAAACTCCCACCAAGTAGTACCATTTCAGGTGCAGTACTAAGAGCGGGTGCCAGTTTGATTCGGTCAAAATAGCGATGGTCAACTGGTAACGTTTGGCGCAATAAGCCAACAACTTCACGGTATTTTTCTTCAAAAGAAATTGGCTTCAAAAAAGCATCTTTTTGTAAAACAGTGACGACTTGATCATTGCCTCCTTGTGCTTTTCCAATCCCTGCAATGACGCGATGTGGTGCTAGATTTGCGAGCACGTCAAAATTTTCTGCTACTTTATAAGGCACAAAATGTTGTAGCATCACACCCGCACTACCGATCTTGATCTGGTCGGTCGCAGCTAAAAGATACCCCATCAAAACTTCTGGACTAACGCCTGCCATTTGATCAATCAAATGATGTTCTGAAACATAGAATGCATCAAACCCTAAAATATCAGCTTGCTGTGCATAGTCTACTGTTTTTGCTAGTGTTGAGATTGCATTTTCATTTTCATAAATAATACTTTGATCTAATAAACCTAGACGTATCACGAAATAGCCCCCTCTAACGTTTGTGGTCTGGTACGTGCCAAAAATTGTTTAGTCCGTTCTTCTTTGGTTTGTTCGAATACTTCTTTTGGCGTACCTTGTTCAACGATTTGACCATGTTCCATAAAAATCACACGATCGGCTACCTCATACGCAAATTGCATCTCATGTGTTACGATGATTAACGTACTGTCTTTATGAGCAAGTGATTGAATCACTCGTAATGTTTCTCCCACTAATTCTGGATCGAGTGCACTTGTAGGTTCATCAAATAAAATGACCTCAGGTTTCAAAGCCAAAGCACGTGCGATTCCTACTCGTTGTTGTTGCCCACCTGATAATTGATTAGGATAGTGATTTAATTTATCTGCTAACCCGACTTGTTCAAGCAAAGCTGTTCCGATAGCTAGGGCCTCATTTTTTGGAAGTTTTTGGACCATGACCAATCCTTCGATCACATTTTCTACTGCTGTTTTATGTGCAAATAGTGCATATTGTTGAAAAACCATCGCCGTTTGTCGTCGCCAAGAAAGAATTTCTTTTTTAGTCGCTTTTTTTGCATCGATGACTTGTTCATTCAATGCTAAGGTTCCAGAATCAGCATGTTCTAAGAAATTAAGGGAACGTAGTAATGTTGTTTTTCCCGAACCACTTGGTCCTAAAATCACCACGACTTCTCCTTTTTCAATCGTTAGATCAAGACCGTCTAAAATAATTTGCTTGCCAAAACGTTTCTTCAATTGTGTGATGGTTAACATCAAACTCCCCCTCTTTTCACAAATGGACGTCGCTCTAAGAAAAAGCCCATTTGTTCGATCATGATCGCCAATATCCAGTAGATAAGCGCTGCTGCAATATAACTTTCTAAAAATGTATAGCTAGTAGTCGCCATAATCAGTGAACCACTTAAAATATCGACCACCGACACGATCGATGCGAGAGCCGATAATTTTAACAATACGATCCACTGATTGCATAAAAGTGGCAAAGATTGCGTTAATAATTGTGGTAAAATAATGCGAAAAATCGTTTGTCTAGTCGTAAGTCCAATCGACGCAGCAGCATCTAGTTGCGAGCGATCAAATTGGATCAATAATCCGCGAAAAACCTCCGTTAACTGGATCGTGGCATATCCGCTCAAAATTACGATAATCAAGTATTCACGATTGAGATCTTTAAAGCGAATTGGAAAATGGAATGTTGTCGCTAATTTATCGAACCAATCTGAAAAAAGTAAGTAACAGACGATCAAACTCAACACCACAGGTATTCCTTTTAAGATCGGAAAAATTAGTTGTAATCCTTTTGCGACTACTGGTGTACGGTAAAAGCGCATAAAAGCAAAACCTAATCCCAAGATACTTCCGATAAGTAAGGGAATAAAGGATAAGCGCAACGTAACAGGTAAATATACCAATCCTTTTTGGAATGCTTCACTAATTGCTTGATAGTCCATTTTGTTCACCTACTTTTATTTAGTATAATCTGCTCCTAAGATTTTCTTTGATAACTCGCTTAATGTTCCTTCATCGATTAACTCTTGCAACGCTTTGTCGACTTTATCCGCTAACGCTTGATCACCTTTTTGGAAGACAAAATACGTTTTTGATTCATTGATTGGCTGATTGTTGACCACAAGATCTGCTGAAAATTCTTTATTCAATTTATCCACATCATATTTTGTTAATAACGCAGCGTCAGCTGTACCATTTTGTAATCCTTTGACTAAAACTTCTTGTGTGGCTTCGTTGTAGACGATATCGATTTTGTTCTCGTGTTTTTGATTGTATTGCTCTAATAAATAAGCTGCGTTTGATCCTGGTGAGGTAAAGACTTTTTTCCCAGCTAATGTATCTAAATTTGTATACTCTGATGCGTCTTTATTTGCTGCTACGTACAAGGTATAATCCGTGTATCCTACTTTTCCATACAAATATTTTTTAGCGCGTTCATCATTGTATTCGTATTGATGGCCAGCAAAATCGACTTTGCCTGCTCCTAAAGCAGTTAAGATATTTTTAAAATCCATAGATTCATATTTAAACTGATATTCTGGCAGTTTTTTATCGATAGTTTTTAACACTTCAACGTCATATCCTTGTAATTCATTATTTTCATCTAGATAGACAAATGGTCGATAGGCATTTCCGGTTCCTACCGTGATGACTTTTCCAGAATCTTTTGTCGTTTCGGCATTGCTTTGTTTGCTACACCCAGCTAAACCTAGACTTAATAACACCGCTAAACTTAGACCTAAAATTGTTTTTTTCTTCATTGTTTACGCCCCTTATGTTGTATAATCTTCTCCCAAATACTGAATCGATAATTTTCTTAATGTTCCATCTTTGATCATATCCGTTAGTGCTTGATCGACCGCAGATTGAAGGTTTGTATTTTCTTTTGTAAATAAAAAATATGTCTTAGCTTTTTTGACCGGCTCTCCTGTAGCTACTAATTTCGCTTGAAATTGCTTGTTCAATTTCGCGATATCAAATTTAGTCATCAATACCGCATCAGCAGTTCCATTTTGTAATCCTTTGACCGTCACCTCGTTACTTCCTTCGTTATAAACGATTTCAATCGGTGTCGGATGGGTTTGATTATACGTTTCCAGTAAGTAAGCGGCATTTGATCCAGCAGAAGCAAATACTTTTTTCCCCGCCAAATCATCTAAAGTATTCACATTACTTAAATGTGCTTGATCTTGCGTGATATACATCGTGAAATCCGTGTACCCTGTTTTGGCGTATAGATATTTCGCTTTTCGTTCCTCATTTTCAGCATATTGATGTGCAGCAAGTTGGATATGATCACTCGATAACGCCGTCAAGATTGTTTTAAAATCCATAGATTCATATTGAAATGAATAGTCGGGTAATCGATGATCGACTTCTTTTAATACGGCAATGTCATATCCAGTCAGTTCATTGTTCTCATCCAAATAAACAAATGGCGGATACGCGTTTCCAGTTCCGACAATAATCGTTTCCCCAGTACCAGACGCCGCTTTAGTCTGTGCGTTAGCGCTACAACCAGCTAAAACGACGGTCAAAATCAACAAACTCCATAGTCTACCCTTCATGCTCAAATCCTCTTCTTCTAAAAGATGGCAAATCGATCAAACGAGGAGACATCACCGATACCTTACGTTCATGTCGTTGATTCAGATGTTGATCCAGTTTAGAAAATAGCTGCTCTAATAAAATACTCAACACAATAAAGCTAACTGCCGCGATAAAATATCCTTCTAGTGAGTGATACGTAACTGAAGCTAAAACTTTGACCTTACCGATAATGTCGACGATTCCTAGTGAAAAAGCTAAAGATGTATCTTGTAATAAGGCGACAATCATCGTTCCTGTTGGCGGTAATGCACTGCGAATCGCTTGTGGTAAAACGATTCTACGATAGATTTGACTTTTGGTTAGTCCAATAGATAAAGCTGCTTCTTTTTGTGCTTGTGGGACTTGAAGAATCGCTGTTCGAAAAATCTCTGAAAAGTAAGCCGATGTATTAATACCGTATGTGATATAGACAAATAAAAGTTTATCTAAATTAACAGGACTTCCTGTTAGCGCCGTCAATAAAACGGGTAATCCATAAAAGACTAAAAATAATTGAATCAATATCGGCGTTCCACGAATAAATGAGACAAATACAATCACAAGTTGAGAAAAAACAGGAAATTTTTCTAAACGAATCAATGCAAAACAAATTCCAAGCAGCATACCCATCAATGTAGCCACCCCTACAATCCCTAAAGTCACTGGTACAGCACTAAGTACCTTAGGAATAAACGACCATACATACTGCCAATTAAAAAAATCTCCCATTTTTTCTCCCCCTTAGGCGCTCGGATTTAGTAACCGGCGCTCGAATTTTTCTGGAATCAACACTTTATACAGTGATACCCCAATATCTTGTGTCGCTTCATCTAAATGCTTGCCGTGGATTTGATAGCCATTTCTTAGATACATATCCAGTAACCAAGGATGTTTTTTACCAGATGTTCCGATCATATATGCTGGCGCTTTATATAGCTGAATCAAATAATCGTTTTCGACTTGTCTTAAAAATTGCTTACCAATTCCTTGTCCACGGTAAGCATTTGCAGTAGCAAACCACCATAAAAATGGATAACGCGATACCGGTGTTTCAGATTCCCAAGGTAAACGGATCGTAATTGTTGAAACCAATTCACCCTTGATCTCATATAGCAAGGCAACTGAACGTTCAATGTTTTCTGTTACCATTTCGAGTGTTGCATTAGTCGATGGCCACTCGATCCCATATTCTTTGACTTCTTTAAACGCTGTTTGGATCAAGTCCAATAAAGCTGGAGCATCTTCTTTAGTCGCTACACGAATGATTCCTTCGCTCATTTAATGAATTCCTTTCTCACTTTTTTTAATGTGTACTGTTCAATTTTTAACAGTTGTGTATCGATTCGTTCTTTCGCTTGTAAAGCAACATCCCAACTGTCGACTTCTCTTGTTACTGCAGATTGATGGATAAATGTCGATTGCAGTAAATATTCTGCTCCCAACTCTTTTAAAACAGGTTCTAATGCATACGGCAATGCCAATACATGATTTGTCGAGCCACCAAGAGCTAAACTATAGACGATTTTTTCTGAGAGTGCCTTTTGTGGGAGTAAATCTAAATACGTTTTTAAAATACCTGAGTAACTCGCTTTATAAATGGGTGTAAAAAAGAGTACGGCTTGGCTGTTCATGATTTTTTGATTGGCTTCTAAAATATCTGGATGTGAAAAATCAGCTGTTAATAATGCTTCATGATTTAATTCATTGACCATAATCAAATCCGTTTTTAGATTCATCAATGAAAACTGATCCATACAATACTCCATAAGTCCTTGAACTCGAGAATAAGATTGGTTACTGCCTACGACTAGGGTGATGGTCGTCATCATCGATCACTTCGCTTTCTTGTAATTAAGATTTTCTAAACTATAAGCCACAATCTTTGTGAAAACAAATCGATTTTTCCAACATCACGTATCAAAAAAATTGATATTTGAATTCATAAACTAGAAATCTAATCATCAAAACCATTGATAACAAGTTTGATAACGAATACATATTTATTTAAATAGCTTTTATTTACTTGTCGATAGAAAAAACTGATCACAAACTTTTTTGGGTTTTACAAAACTTTTCGTATACTGTAGCTAGCTTATTCAAGGAGGCACACTATGGATATTAAAGAAATTGAGACATTTGTCTTGATCGTAAGAACCGGAAGCTTTCAAAAAGCAGCTGAATTATTACAATATGCGCAGCCAACTATTTCATCGCGGATCAAACAACTTGAGAGCGATTTAGCAACCCCGCTTTTTCACCGTGGAAAACACGTTACATTGACGACACAAGGACAAGCTTTTTATAAAAAGGCTGAAGAATTTTTACTTCATTACCAGTCTCTTGCCTTATTTGGTAGCCAATTAGTCAAAGAATCAAACCAAACATTGACGATTGGAGTCTCTGATCCAACAGCTAGTCTGATCCTACCTGAAATTTTGACGCGCTTTAAAGAAGAATTTCCTTTAACTACTATTGCCATTCAAGTCATGGATGCCAATTCATGTAATCAAAGCCTACAAGAAGGTACGATCGATTTTGCGATTTGTGGAGAACCCACACTTTTATCTGAACAATTATTCGAACCTTTCTTTTATGACGAATTGAATTTACTTGTTTACGATACTCATCCCTTGGCACAAAAAGAACGCATCACACTAGCCGAACTGAATCAAGAGACATTTTTGATGACGCCAGAAAATTGTCCAATTCGAATCAAAATTGAACAATACCTAAAGCAAGCGATTGGAACCAATTATAAAAAAATCGAAGTCACGACAAGTTTGGCTCATAAATACTATGTACAGCAAAAAATTGGTATTTCTATTTTTACTTCGATTGCCCATAGCGAACGCTTGCCACATACTGTCGTACTTCCCATCGATTCGCTTCCTATTCGACCAGCTATTGGATTTTTAACTCCTACCAAACCACACGGCGAACTGGAGTTGATCCGTGCATTCAAAACATTCACGCTAGCTGTTTTCCAACAAAAAGGCATGATTTATCTACCTATAAATTAAAAAAGCACTCGAATTTAATCGAGTGCCTTTTTTTAATTTAATTTTCAGCTTTAATTTTACCTGTCTTACAATAAAATAACTCTAAAATGTCTTCAGGAATTATTGTCATTTTTTTGTTAGGAGTATTTTCATAAAATGTAATTGTTACAGTATATATTTGATTAATAAAAAATTCTATTGAAGAAGTGTCTATAAATACCTCTAAATCCAACTTGTCTGCTTCATCGAGTATTTCAATATCCCTGCTATAAGAATTTTTTTCTTCACCATTTATTTTAAGACCGAATTGTCCACGAGATACTGAGAATATTTTTTTAAAAGCATCATAACTTATTTCTAAACAATTATGTTCTTCATTTCCATAATTTAAAGTAAATGATTTATTATTTTTAGTACTAATTATAAAATTATAGTAGTTCTGATTCAAATTGGAATCAGAAACTACGTATTCCTCTTCTAATATCAAATTTTTCTTTTCATTTACTAAGACTATACTTTTATAAATTTCGTCAGCAGGCATTTGAGAGAGTTTATCATTTTTTATGCTTAACTTCCTAGGTAAAGTCATAGATCCTGCCCATCCATGTCCTAAATCATCTGTGGGAATGTTTCTTTTCCACATTTGCATCCACGCAATCATAATATTTTCGCCATTTTTATTTTTACAAGTTTGGGGAGCGTAAAAATCCAATCCCGAATCAATTTCTTGATATTTCTCAACAGTAAACGTTCCGGATTCCCAGTTTACATTTCCTATGAATGCTACTGTAGAATTGATGTTTTTATACTGATATTGAGTTTCTTCAAATTCTATAGGTGAAACCAACAGAACATCTTTGTCTCCTATTCTAATTAAATCTGGGCATTCCCACATAATTCCTTGTTTTTCTTCGCCTTTTAACAGGACTGATTTGAATCTCCAATCTATCAAATCTTTAGATTCAAAAAGTAAAATTTGTCCAGTAGAATCTTGTGTTTTCGCAGCCACAACCATATAGTACGTATTCTCATACTGGAAAACTTTTGGATCTCTAAAATCTTCTACTGTAGCAATCCCCTTAATCATTTCTCCATCTATTATTGGATTTAAGGGACTCTTAACAAAATTGATACCATCTTTTGAAGTAGCCAAGCATTGTACTTGTGTTACTCGATTATTAACTTCTACATGTCCTGTATAAAATAAATATAACTCCCCGTCTTTTTCAATCGCGCTGCCAGAAAAACAACCATTTTGATCGTATGGCTCACTCGGTGCCAATGCAACAGGCAGATGTTCCCAGTTTATCAAATCATTCGATTTAGCATGCCCCCAGTGCATAGGTCCCCATACACTGTCATAAGGATAGTATTGATAAAAAAGATGGTAACTGTCATTGTAATATATAAAACCATTTGGGTCATTAATCCATCCAACTTGTGCCATTAAATGATAGTGATTTCGATAAGTACTATCTACTTTGTCTAATTTTTCTTGTATAAACGCATTTGCTTTTTTTATTTGTTGTTCCATCAATATTTCCTCCAAATTATAATAAATTTATTTAATACCTGTTCCTGATCCACCCAAGCCTTGGAGAATATATTTTTGAGCCACAATATAAACTATGATTAACGGAATTGTAGAAAGAGTCAGCACAGCCATAACTTGATTAATCAGAACAGGTTGGGTTGTATTGATTGTCGTAATTGCAACTTGAATAGAAAATTTACTACGATCAGTTAATACCATTAAAGGCCAAATGTAATCATTCCAACTACCTATAAATGACAATACGCCTACAGTAGCGATAGCAGGTTTAGACATTGGTAACATAATTTTGAAAAAAATCGTTAGTATATTTGCACCGTCTAACTTAGCTGATTCAATTATTTCATCTGGAATTGCAATAAAAAAATTGCGGAATAAATAGATATTAAACACACTGGCCATAGCCGGCAAAATTACAGCAATTCTATGATTAACCAACCCTAAATTATTTATAATAGTAAATTGGGGAATCAAAACAGTTTCCATAGGAATGATTAGTAATGCTAATAAAAAACCAAAAATAATTTTTTTCCCCTTAAAATTAACTTTGGCAAATGCAAAACCTGCCAAAGAATTTACTATAATTGAGCCTGTTGCAAATGTCAGACCGTAAAATATGCTATTTAACATATAAGTCGCAACGCTAAAACGTTCAACAACTTCTTGGTATGTTTTGAACCAATTAACTGGATTAAAGCTGGGTAAAAATGCTTTGAAACTGGTTAAATTGTTATATACGTCAGCTTCTGGTTTCATTGAAGAAACTACCATCCATAACATTGGAAAGATAAATAACGCAGCTAATAAAAATAGTAGAATATATTCAATAAACATCAATATATTTGATTTTTTCATTATTATTTATCCTCCTTAACCAATTTTCTTTGGGCAATCGTAATCAAGCCTATCATTGTGGTAAAAATTAAAGCTATTGAACTTGAATAGCCCACCATGCGGTCGGTAAATCCCGTTTGATATATATAATAAACCATCGTCATTGTTGAGTTCATAGGCCCACCTTGTGTCATAAACATTGGTTGGACTAGTAATTTAAATGCTGATATCAAAGTAGTCAAAAGAACAAAAATCGCTGTTGGTTTTAATAGTGGCATTGTAATATAACGGAATTGTTGAAATTTGGAAAAACCATCGATTTCTGCAGCTTCATAAACATCTTGAGGAATATTTTGCATCCCTCCTAGAAGGAGTAACATCTGGTATCCCGCTCCTTGCCATGCTGAAACAAACACGATAGTATACATAGCCTGTTTAGGACTAGTAAGAAATGGTTGAGAAGAAATTCCTATTCTGTTGAATAACATATTAATTAGACCTTCATTAGGATTTAATAAATATAACCATAAAATTGAAATAACTACTAAGGACATAACTACTGGTGCAAAAAAAGCTATTTTAAAAAATAAATTTCCTTTTCTTTTTTTGTTAATAATTAAAGCCATTCCTAGCGCTGCTCCTAATTGTAATGGAATAATACAAATTACAAATTTAGAAGTATTCCATATACTCTTTATAAAAATAGGATCAGAAAACAAACGTTTAAAGTTCTCGAAACCGATAAATTGTCTTTGATCGGGTGTCAACAAATAATAATCTGTAAAAGAATAATAAATCACCATTCCTACAGGTATAATCAAAAATGTACCTAATAAAATTAAAGCAGGTGCTAGAAAACTATATCCAATAATATTTTCTTTGAATGCAGCTTTTCTTTCCATAATGTTTCCCCCTATCAAAAAGGGTACTATAGGCTTAGCACCCTTTTTAGTATTTTTATTTTTTCAGTGAACTATCAATAGCTTGTTGCATTTCTTTAGCCCGTGCATCCGCTACCTTAGAAATATCTGGATTTTCTTTGTAGTAACTGATATCCTGAATAGCTTGTTGAAAAGATCTAGAAACTTGTGGGTATGCGACGACTACTGGACGAGCATGACCAGATTTTTGATTTTGTTCCATTAAAAATTTCATTGGTTCTGAAACTTCATCTTTTATGAGTTCAATTGTAGACTTTCTAATAGGAAGAACACTATTTCCTAGACTCATAATTTTACTAGATTCCGTACTAGTAGCAAATTTAATAAACTCTGCAGAAGCATCTTTTTTCTCTGTTTTTTCTGTCATTGCTAATTGCCAACTGCCTGTTGGTGAGACAAGTTTTTTAGTTTTATCTGAAACAGGATATGGTAAAATTCCATAATTAATGTCTTTGTAATTATTATCTAAATCAGAAATTACCCAAGATCCACTTAGTAACATAGGATATTTTCCAGTTTCGAACCCTTTTTCTATTGGACTGATAGTTGTATAACCATTTTTTACCACATCTTGTATAAACTTAAGAGCTTCTTCCGAGTTATCACTATTGAAATGTCCTTCCGCTTTAGTTCCTTCTTTATTTACAACATCTCCATCGTTTGACCAAATAAATGGCGTGTAAGCATATGTCAACATTTCATCTTTAGAAGCCAACTGCATATCAATCGCAGGTGTTTTAAATTTATCTACTAATTTTTTACTAATATTTTCAAATTCTGACCAAGTCCAAGGGTTATCCAAAGTAGGTAAGTCTTCATCTTTGATTCCTGCTTCCTTAAACATATCTTTGTTATAATAAACTCCTACATTTGATTCTGAAAAACCAAAAGCATACATTTTACCATCATAAGTTCCTTGCTGGATGATACTGTCTAAAACGTCATCCATGTCTGCATCTTTTAAATAATCATCTAATGGAGCAATTACTTTTGAATGTGCGTATGCTGCTGTATTTGGACCGTCCAAAGTTATAACATCTGGTAAACTATTAGTAGTAATAGCCGCGTTTACTTTGTCTTCGTAACCTCCACCACTTCCACTTCGAGGAATATATTCTGTGGATGCTTTATATTTACCATCATATTCTTTATTAAAATTATCCACAATCTCTTGCCAAGCTTTTCCTTCAGGAGTTTCATCAGAAAATTGTACCCATACCTTAATTTCATTATCTGCGCCGCTACTATCATTACCACTCGAACCACATGCTGTTAACCCACCTAAAGTTAATGCTAATAATGCTCCAAATCCAAAAATTTTCTTATACATAATTTCTCCTCCTTTTCGGAAACGTTTCCAAAAAAATATAAATAAAAAAACGGAAACGTTTCAATTCCAAATTTATATTATCATTGTTAGCGTTTTCAGTCAATAGCAAAAATAAAAAAAGTTAGACTTTCATCTAACTTTTCGTAGACCATCCATCATGGTAAGAAACTGGTAGTGTTATTCGTTGTGGCTCATTATCAGAATAAACGATTCCCATTATCAATTTTACTGCTTCCTTGGCCATTTCACTAATAGGTTGAACGATTGTAGAAACTAAATATTCTTTGTCTTCAGCTATTTTTATTCCATCAAAACCAATAACTTGTATATCTTCTGGAATTTTTTTTCCTAGTTTGATTAAACATTTAATGACATCCAACGCCATGAAATCATTGACTGTAAAAATACCGTCAATACTTGAATTTTTCGAAATAAACTCTTCAACATGGTCTTCTAAGTTTATTATAGGTTCCGGCATGTCTAGAACAGATAATTTTATGTCTTGCATTTTTATATATTCATAAAAACCTAACTTTCTTTTATTTGTTTCGTTAGGATAAGGTGAAGTTCCTCCAATATATGCTAAGTGTTTTGATCCTTTCAAAATAAGTTGTTTGGCTGCTATTTTCCCACCCTCGTAATTATCTGCTGTTACATATGAGATCGCTTCCGAGAAATGTCTGTCTATACTAACGAAAGGCAGATTAGATGAAACATATTTATCAATATCCGAATACGTAATACCTATTATTCCATCTACCTTAGATTGTCTTACCATCTGCAAGTACTCTTTTTCTTTATCATTGCTTCCATCTGCATTACAAAGAAATAGCTTATAATTATTTTTTGATAGTTCTTCCTCAACATAATAAGCAAATTCTGAAAAAAATGGATGCCATATCGTAGGAATTATTAATGCTATTGTATTTGATTTATTCGTCTTCAAACCTCTGGCATAATGATCTGGTACATAACCTAATTCATCGATTGCATTCATCACTTTCTTATACGTGCCATCTTTAACTTTGACATTATTTATTACTCTGGAAACTGTCCCCACCCCTACTCCAGCTAAAGCAGCGACATCTTTCATAGTTGCCTTCATAGTCAATCCCCCTTCTGTCATCTTAAAAGTTAAAGATACACGATAAAATGATAAAAAACAAAAATTTTACAATTTCATTATTTTCTCCTAATTACCTTCACTACATCATACCAACAAACACTGATCATCCCAATCAAATACACCAGCACAACTGTGGTAAGGAAAGTGCGGCTAGATTGAAAGGTGAGTAGATCAATGCCAGTAATACCACGATCGTACCACCTAAGATCGTCCAAATAACTTTATCACGAATCAATGTCCAAAATGTTTGAACTGCTAAACGTGTCCGTGGGCTATTGACCTGAACTAAAAATAAATTCGCAATGATCAAAACGACTAATCCCATTGTTCGAGCGATCTCATCGTTTGTTTGATCTTGTTAAACGTGAAGTAAAACATCCCAAACGAAGCTAGTAACTCGCCATCAAATAACTTTTCTTTTGTAAATCCTAGTGTTTCATCATATGCCAACATCGCGATCTCCATTGGATCATATGGATCGCTCTCACTAGCCAAGCCCATTACTTCTGCCAAACGCTCGGTCGAATCGACTGCCCATAAAGACGATACTGTCATTTTGTTTTCAGTGATCGTTCCTGTTTTATCCACCGCTAATACAGAAAGTGCCCCCATCGTCTCAATCGCAAGTAATTTACGGATCAAAGAATGTTTCTTAGCCAAGCGCCAGGCACCCATTGATAAAAAGACCGTCAATACGACTGGAAATTCTTCTGGGATCATTGCCATAGCTAATGTAATTCCTGATAGAACACTTTCAACGATGCGATCGTGCAAAGCTAAATCTGAAGTATTCAAAAATGTGATTCCGGCAACTAAATTCAATAAGATAACTGCTACAATAGCGCAAATCTTCACCAAACGATTGATCTGTCTTTCTAAAGGAGACGGTTGTGCTTTTGCTTCAACTAAATGTTTGCCAATTTTTCCGTATTCTGTGCTAGAACCCGTTTTTTCAACCAGAATCGTTGCACCTCCTGTCGTCACCAAAGTACCTGTATAGACAAAATCTGTCCGCCAATAATCAGTAGTCTCTAAGTATTGTGTCGGTTGTTTCCAAACTGCTTCAGCTTCTCCTGTAAGAGAAGACTCGTCGACACGTAAATCATTGGCTTTTAGGACTACTCCATCTGCTGGTATTTTAACGCCTTCTTCAATAAACATAATATCTCCAGGAACTAGCTCACGACTGAAGATCTCAATGATCTGATCATCACGTTTGACTCGAATTTTAGGTGCAGACAAGTCTTTTAACGCATGTAGTGTTTGATCGGTTTTCCATTCCTGATAAATCTCGATAGTAATGATCACAATAACAAATACGAGCATGATTGCTCCATCTTGTGGTTCTCCCAAAAAAAAAAAGTAAATCAAAGCAGCAACCATTAACAAAACAAACATCGGTTCCATTAAGATATGTAGTATTTTAGAATGAAAAGGTTCTTTTTTTTGTTGTGCCAACTCATTAAATCCAAATTCTATTTGATATTTTTTTACTTCTTCACTCGTTAATCCCATCGCTTTTTGCTCCATCTTCTCCACTCCTTTTTGCTCGTCTTAAAAGCATAACGTGTCTAGAGTGCTTTTACTAGTTACCATACTTTATTTTCATTAAAATTTTATCATTAATTTAACACTTAAATCACATAAAAAGGTTACTTGATTTCTATTTTTGGGTACACCTAAAAAAAGAGCTGTAACACAAGCTACAGCCTCAAATTAAAAACCAAAATATGGATATAAAAATAAGAAAATACAGTATATTGAGTAGAGAAAACCAAAGTAAAAAGGCACCTTTTATTTGTGGCACGTAAGTCGTTAATACGCGATACCCAATCAAATTAGCTAAAGAAGCTAGTAAGGTACCCATTCCCCCAATATTCGTTCCGATAACTAGACTATGCGCTTGCGTTGTAAAAGGCGCTAGTAAAAAGGCCGCAGGGACATTACTTATAACCTGGCTAATCAAAGCTGAACTCAACAATGCCGCTTTTGGACTGTGAACCGTCTGCGCTACCCATTGAGCAATTTGAGGTAATGCTTTGAAATTGCCTACGATAATAAAAAAACAAGCGAAAGTCAGCAACAATCGATAGTCGATTTTAAGATAACTTTTTGGAAAACGCCATAACATCAATGCTAATACGATACACACGATCCACCACTGTGACAATATATCCACAACATATAGCAACATAAAAAAAAAGCAAATGAAGGCAGTGATCGTCCCTTGACGTTTCGCTACTGGTTTGACTGTATTCTCTGCAATCGCTTCTTTAGATATCCTAAATAACCCTACACTTAAAATCAAGATCGACAAAAAGGCAAATGGGATCATCCAAGAAAAAAAGATCGGCAACGATAAATGATAATATGAAAACAAAAAAATATTTTGTGGATTTCCTGATGGGAATATGCTACTTCCTAAGTTCGCTGCGACAATGATCCAAATACTGCCTAATACTAATTCCTTTTTTTGTAATCGTTCTTCACAAATCAAATAAAACATTGGCAATAATGTTAAAATCGCAACGTCATTTGTCAGAAACATCGAAGCGATAAAAGACAAGCTGATAAAGTAGAGGAACAGCTGACGTTTCGTATTGGCTAAGCGCAACAATAAGTTAGCGATTCGTTCTAAAATACCTAACTGATTCATTCCCTCGACTACGATCATTAAACCAAATAGTGACAACAAGACTTTACTGTCAATAAAGGCAACATCAAAACGGCCAAATCCAACACTAATCAACGCTAAAATTAACGCAATAAAAAATAACCGATCTTGTGTCAACCAACGAATTTTTGATTTTATCATATATTCTCCTCGATTTCTGTGTAGTTTCTAATAGTTCTCTTTCACTAGATACTAGGTCTTTTTACGTTGGCTATGGTAACATAGGAAGTGAGTGAAAAACAGCTCATTTTTTCTGTAAAAAAACAAAGTATTCTCGCAATACCAAAGATTGATTTACTGATGAAGGAGTCCGATATGTTATCAAAATACAAATTTACCCCTTACTTGATTTTGTTAGGGTGTGCCGTGTTGCTTTCGCTACCGCAACTACTATCACATAATGTGATGTTAGGTGCTGATTATATCTTTCATTATAATCGTTTTTACGAAACCGCGATGCAATTAAAGACCGGAAATTTCAATTATTTTTTATCCATTTTTAGTTTCCAAACAACTGCTCGTATGATCAATGCATTATACGGCCCGGTAATGGCCTACTTACAAGGTCTATTATTATTGATTGCTGGCACTTGGTTTCGCTATCAATTACTAACGAATTTTTTATTATTTTTCTTATCCGGTAGTTCGATGTTCTATTTACTAAAAAAAAGTCATCGTTCAACTGGCACGAGTCTCTTTTTTGCCATTAGCTATATGACAAGTTATGCGATTTTGTATGGTGTCTATCGCCAATCATTTACAAGTTGGGGAGCTGTCGTCTTTCCTTTTGCACTAGTCCCATTAATCAAAATGATCGAAGAGAAAAAAATCGAACCCTTACGTTTGGCAATCGCAATCGCTGTCGTAGCTCAAGTCCATTTTTTTACGAGTTTACTTGTTGTATTGATTTATTTCTTAGCATTTTGCTATGTTCTAACACAAAAAATCGATTGGTTTTTTATACGACAATTAGCACTGTCGATTCTGATTTTCTTGTGCCTGACCGCAAATATTTGGGTCGTCTTTTTGAGTGTCTATCCCCATGATGCGATTCAAGCGCCTTTCGTCAATGCAGATATGTCTTCATATACGATTGATCAATCTAGTCATATCTGGTTAGATTATCCAATGTTTTTCCTAGCCTTTATCGTCTTACAATGGTTATTGTATTTAAGACAAATCAAATCTTTACCAAAAATCACACACGTCTTAGTTTGGATGAGTGCATTCTTTCTTTTCCTATCGACGTCGATTTTACCTTGGAGTTATTTTGTTGAACAAAAGATCCCATTTGTGACCTTAATTCAGTTTCCATTTCGTTTCTTTGTTCCGTTTATCGTACTCCTCTTTTTATCTCTTGCTTACTTGCTTGATCGCACAAAAATCCACACGTTGTGGTCTTGGAAAATTTTAGGTGTCTTGCTTTGCCTGATCAGTTTAACAAACGCGATTCAAGGAACCATGAAACAACTGGATAAATGGGATCAGTTAACGACCAAAGATATTTTAAGTAAACATACATTTGTAACTACACAAGATATCAATGAGATCAAAGAAAGTTTTTACACACGAGATCTAAATCAAATGTTAGGCTTCATCATCAAGTCAACACCAGATTATTTGCCAACTGAAAAAGAAAATATCGGAAATCGCTATAACGAATATGAAAAGCATATTTTATTCAATCCATTTACTTTCTCAAGTGTTGCGCAAAAAAACGGGGAATTGATCGTAACGTGGCAAGCAAAACAAGAAGCACTCGTTACCTTACCTTTAATTAATTACGCGCATACGACATTACAATTAAATGGTCACACCGTGGAAAGTGACATCGACCATGAAGCGATTTTACATTTAGTAACCGTAACACAACAAACCGGTACGAATACCTTGATCGTAGGTTACCATTATGCACTATATGTGTTGGTCGGATTATGGTTAACATTTTTTAGCTGGTTAGCTTTATTGGTCTTAGGAATAGGAAAACTTAAAAAAAGAATCTAAAAAAAATGGTGATCCAGAAGTTCTGGGTCACCATTTTTTGGGTTGTTTCAATGCACGCAAACTATTGACTAATACAAGTAAGGTACTCCCTTCATGCATGATTACACTTGATGTGATGTTTGAAATTTCTAAAAGATTTAAAAGAAGTAAAAGTACCACGATCGCCATCGAAAACCAAATATTTTGCCAACTGATTCGATCGACTTTTCGAGCAATTTGATGTGCTAAACCAATTTTTTCAAGCTGATTGTCCATAATGACCATATCTGCTACTTCGATCGCCACATCTGTCCCTTCTCCCATCGCAATCCCCACGTCTGCTGTCACTAAAGCTGGTGCATCGTTGATTCCGTCTCCTACCATTGCCACACGACCAAAAGATTGTTTTAAGCTTGAAACGACGTCAGCTTTTTGTGCTGGCAATACTTCACTTTGAACGTCATCAATCCCTAATCTTTGACTGATTGCAACAGCTGTAAGTTGAGCGTCACCAGTAATCATTTGTAAATGGATATGTTGATCTTTGAAATAACGGAGGACTTCTTTCGTTTGAGGATTCAATTCATCTTCAAAGGCGATGCTTCCGATCACTTCTTTATTTTTCACCAAGTAGACGACAGTTTTTCCAGCTGCTCGCCAAGCATTCGTTTGTTCATGAAACAGTGTTGCTACAAAGAGACTAGGCTTGCCGATTTGATAACTTGTATTCCCAATCGTAGCGTGTACGCCTTGACCGACCTGTTGTGTCACCTGCACTTCTTTGTGTGCTGATTTAGGAATAGAGTTCTTGAAATGATGTACAAATGCGCGTGCTAGCGGATGCGTCGTTTGTCGTTCCATCTCGTAAAATATTGCTAGATCGTCCATTGAAACAGCTGCTAACTCAACATCGCTTACTCGCAATGTACCACTAGTCAACGTGCCAGTCTTATCAAATCCAATCGCCTTGATTTCTGCAAAGTCTGCTAGTCGATCTCCACCTTTGATCAATACACCTTTTTTAGCTAGAGCCGAGATCCCAGCAAGTGTAGCTGGAATAACACTAACTGCTAAAGCACATGGAGAAGAGCCAATCAAAAAGACAATCGTCCGATATAAACTCTCACGAACTGTCCAATCTAAACCAAATACTCCTACTAAAAAGAAAACGGGCAAGAGTGCTAAAATCAAATTGACATATTTTGGTTCGATTTGTTTAATCCGACTCGCTTTTTTCGACAAGGAGGTTTGGGAGTGCTCTACTACTTGTAGAATTTTTGCAAATACCGTTTCAGAATAAATTTTTGTGACCTCAATCACTAGCATATTGCCTTGGTTCAACGTACTGCCGAATACTTCATCGCCAGGAAATTTATCTTTTGGTAAACTTTCTCCATTAATATTGGCTTCTTGGACGCTACTTTCTCCTCTTACGATCAGCCCGTCTGTAGGGATTTGTTCTCCTGAAAATACTTCTATTTGCTCCCCGACACTTAATAAATCAACATCGACTAAAGTTCCAGTAGCGAAAATTCGTGCTTTTTGAGGCTTTAGTGTCAATAAATGCGTCAACTCTTTTTGACTTTTTGCTTCTGTGTATTCTTCTAGAAAATGTGCTCCAGCAAAAATCAAGATCAATAAAGCTGATTTGATTCTTCAAACTGACCAATCAGAATCGAGCCTAATGCAGCTAATGCCATTAACAAATGGATATTTGGAACCAAGTGTTTCTCATGAAGCGAATGATACACGGTTTCTAGAATCCCTTCAAAAATGACATGATATCCTGATAACAAGACACTAGCTAAAAAAAAGAACCAAGTCGCTTGAGTAAAGATCAATTGGCTTATCAGACCTAAGCCAAAACTGATCAGACCAATCAAATAAAGAAGTGTCGCTCGTTGTTCATTGTGCTCATGTGTGTGCTCGTGCATGATTACTCCTCCAAACTTGAATTATTTTTCATATGTTTTTATATTCATATTATAAAACGATTACGATACGTTGTAAAGTCAAATCAAAAAAGAGATGTGACAAAAATTCGTCACATCTCCTAAAAAATGAATAAACAGTATTCCCAAAATAGACCTGTCAAAAATAAGCCAAAATCTTACCGAATTAAATAAAACAATTATTGGTAAGATTTCAGCTTATTTCTTGTAGCTGCTACTTTTACTACAGCTGCTTGTGTTATTCTGAGACCGTCGCGATCACTTCGATTTCAACTTTAGCGTTTAATGGCAATGTGTTTACCGCATACGTGCTTCTTGCCGGATACGGTTCACTAAAGTAGATGGCATATAGTTCATTGATGGTCGTAAAGTCAGCCATATCCGCTAACAGTACAGTCGTTTTCACAATATCTGTCAAACTAGCACCTTCTGATGCTAAGATTCGTTTGACATTTTCAATTGCCGTGGACAATTGTTTTTCAACACCACCAACCAATTGATTGGTTTGGGGATCGATCCCTAGTTGACCCGATACAAATAATAAAGAACCTGCTCGTCGTACTAAAGAATACGGTCCGACTGGTTGAACTAATTTTTCTGACATACTACTTCACTCCATTCTTTCGATCTTCCCTTTAGTATACGTGAGAAAAGAAGAAAGCAACACTATTTTTTTAGTTTAATCTGTAAAAAAAGTTTTACGTTTCTCATATTTTGCAAGCCAGATAAACAATAGAACATCGATGATCAAAACTACAAAAATAAAGAAGAAAGCAGAATGAAATCCAGTAAACTGATTTTTTGAAGTATCGCTCGCCACAATCGCTGCCACAATCGATGTCCCCACAGCTCCTGCAAATTGCTGCAATGTATTAAATAGTGCATTCCCGTCAGCTTGATCTTTAAGAGATAATTGCTGTAGACCATTTGTCATGATATTTGGCATACTGATCGACATTCCAAAGGTAAAGAAAATATAGATCCCTGCTAAACCAAAACTCGTACTTTGACTTAATAAAAACACGAACAATCCGCCACCGATCATTTGTAGGATCAGACCTGTTGCGATTGGTTTTTTAGCACCAAAACGATCATACAAAATCCCACCTACCGGAGCTAATAATGCCCCTACGAACGCTCCTGGAAACATCGTAACTCCTGATACAAATGACGATTCATGAAGGACAATCTGAACCATATTCGGAATCAAAAATGAAAAAGATAGTACTGCAAATTGGCCGATAAAATACTGTCCTAAATGCAAGTTGAAATCTAAACGTTTGAATAGACGTAGTTGTAAAATCGGTTGGGCTTGTTTTTTATAATGAACGAGCGCCAAAATACTACCGACAATAACGAGTGCGATATACATCACGATTTGGCTGCCTAAATGTTGAAATTCTGTAAAAATCATGATCATACCGATCAGGACGATTGAAATGTAGATCCAACCTAAACCATCAAATTTAGGTTTTGATGGTGCTGTTTTTTGTTCAATCGTATACATCCCTAGAATATAAGCTAAAACTAATATCGGGATGATCAAATAAAATACTGCCCGCCATCCTAAGCTATCGACTAAGATTCCTCCATAAGTCGGTCCGATTGCAGGTGCGATTGCTGTAATAAAGTTCCCGATCCCCATCAATAACCCAATTTTTTTACGTGGGGCTTGTTCTAAAATAATATTAAACATCATCGGTAAGCTGATCCCCGTACCGACTCCTTGTAAAACACGTCCGATAATCAAGATCGGTAGTGTGGGCGCAATGACATCGACGACTAAGCCTCCAATAAAAAAGAGTGCTGCTGTCGTGAATAATTGTTTGAGTAAAAAACGCCGTTTCAGATAAGCAGATAACGGCATCATCACTGCTAGCATCAATAGATAAGCCGTTGTCAACCACTGTAATTGTGATAATGGTGCATCGAATAATTCCATCAATCTTGGGAAAGTCACATTCATCGCAGTCTCAATCAACACTCCTGCAAATGAAAAGATTCCGGTCGCTAAAATGGCGAGTACTAATTTTTTACTTATTTTTTCCAACGTACGTTCCCCCTTTTTCGTCTATAGATGATCGACCAATTTTTGGGATAGCGCTAAAGAACCACTTTCGTATACAAAGCGTCCTTTATTCGTTTTCTCACTTTTTAAATAGAGCGCTTTCTAAATCTAACCATCTGTTTGATTTAGGTCGCTTATTTTAGAAAAGCTTCTGGTTTCTTTGTATCGCCATAACTGAAGCCCTGTCAACTAAAGTTCGTACATGGACCATTCTAAATAGTTCCAATTGTGAAGTCAATCAAAAAAAAGAAGGCGAAATATTCTCACATTTCGGCCCTTCTTTATTATTTCTCACATTCTTTTAAATACTCATCAAGATAAGTCAAAAATTTTTGTGCCAATTCACTAAATTGATGGTTATTCTTTTTGATCAAAATCAATTCATTTTGGTCTTCGTTTTCTAGCGGAATCAATACGATCCCTTGTCGCTCTGGATACTTCACAAGCCCTGAGCCTGATCCATAAGCTAATGTTTCATGCAAGATTCCAACTAGGGTAGCACGATCGGTCGTATGGATCACTTGATTTGCATCAAAAAAGTCTAAAATATCTTCAGAAAAATAGGTATAATGATTCTCTTCTTGAGTGAAACGAACTTGAGGATACGGCTCTAAGTCTGCTACAGTAAGGCTTTTCTTATGACTTAAAGGATGAGTTTCGCTTAAAAAGATATGGGTTTGAAAGACACCTAATGTCTCATAACACATATCCCCGCTTTCAATAATCCGGACTAACGCTCTTCGATTGCGTTCATTGAAATATAAAATACCCAATTCGCTGCGAAAATGTTCGACTTCTTGAATAATATTCATCGTCGTATTTTCATAAATGCGAAAATTTGTATAATCCGGAAATTCTTTGATCAATCGACTCACGACATGAGATAAGAAATCATAGTGTTGGCTTGCGATCGAAAAATGATGCGCTCGTTTTTCAGGTGACAAAAAGCGCGTTTCTAATAAATTGACTTGCGAGAGTACTTGTTGTGCGTATTGTAAAAAATCTTTTCCCGTTGTGGTCAAAAATGCACCATGATTCGTACGTTCGAATAAAGAAATACCAATTTCAGTTTCTAATTCTTTAATCGCATGCGACAAACTGGGTTGAGAAATATATAATTTTTTAGCTGCTTCACGAAAACTTCCATTATTTGCAATCGCAACGACATAGCGCATTTGTTGGATATTCATCTTATTGCTCCTTTAATTTGATTCATTTAAATAGGCTGTTGCCAACGCAACAAAGTAATCGATCGCTTGTGGCAACATCGCATCATCTACTCGAAAACGCGGATCGTGTAGTTCATACAGCCCGCCTGAACCGATCATGACAAAACTTCCAGGAATCGTTTCTTGATAATAGGCAAAATCTTCACCAATCGCCGTTTCTTTTACGACTTTCGTTTCTGTCATCACGTTACGCGAACAAGCTAGTGATAAGTCCGTCAACAATGGATCATTTAAAACTGACGGGCAATTTCCATACCATAACAACTCGATTTCGACTTCATTAAGTAAAGCTAATTGGGTTAAAATCTTACGAATCCGTTGTTCAAGATAAACACGATTTTCCCGGCTAAACGTGCGAACAGTTCCTTCTAACATCCCCGTATCTGGAATGACGTTCCAAGTACTTCCACTATGTACTTGCGTAATACTGACTACAGCATGTGAATCTGGTGCGATCTCACGACTGATCAGTGGTTGGAATGCTTGGATGATCTGTGCAATAACAAGCATTGGATCACGACCTTCGTGTGGCTTAGCAGCATGTGCTCCTTTTGCCTTGATCTGGATTTCAAAGCGATCAACAGCTGCCGTTAACGCTCCAGCCTTTGTCCCTAATGTGCCTACTGGCAACGATGGATCGTTATGAAATCCAAAAATAGCTTCGACTTTTGCTAATGCCCCACTAGTTAAAACCGTTTTGGCACCCACGCCAGTTTCTTCCGCAGCTTGAAAAACCAACAAGATCTCGCCATTTAACTGTGCAGCTTGTTGTTTTAATACAATTGCAGCACCCAACAATACACTTGTATGCATATCATGGCCACAGGCATGCATCACGCCTGGATATTCAGAGGTATAAGGGACGCCTGATTGTTCGACAATAGGCAATGCGTCAATATCTGCTCTTAAGGCGATCGTTTTACCAGGATTCGCTCCTATGATTCTCGCGATCAAACCCGTTTTCAAATTTGTATCGACCACCTCGATCTCATATTCCGCTAAAACAGCCTTAATTTTTTTGGTCGTTTCGATTTCTTGATTGGATAGTTCTGGAAAACGGTGCATCTCGTGTCTAAATTTCGTTAAAAAAGGAATCATTGCCTCGATCGTCATATGTGAACGTCTCCTTTGACCTTATCATATAAGGAAAATTTGTTTCTATCATACGCAGACAATCTCGCAGTTGTCAATTTGTTCTGCAAAAAAAGATTAAAAAATAATGAAAGTTCTTAATCATATTTCAGCAGCTAAGTCTTCAAATTGCGTATTTTAAAACGAATAGGGTAAAATAAGAGCAACACAAATTTTAATCGATAACAGTACTTACAAAGATGGAGGAAATGCTATGACGAAAAAATTGATACTTCAAGGTTTTGAATGGTATTTACCAGCAGATGGTACGCATTGGAACCTGTTGGCAGAAAAAAGTAAGGAACTACAGGCGTTAGGATTTACAGGTGTTTGGATGCCGCCTTCTTCAAAAGCGGCCGAAGGAAAAAATGACGTAGGTTACGGCGTGTATGATCGTTACGACTTAGGTGAATTTGATCAAAAAGGCACGATCCCTACAAAATATGGAACCAAAGAAGAATATTTACACGCAATTCATGCGTTAAAAGATGCAGGACTAGAAGTGTTTGCAGATATCGTCTTCAATCAAATGCTAGGTGCTGACGAAACAGAAAAAGTCCCTGCTACCAAATATAATGCAGAAAATCGTAATGAAGAAATCAGTGATGAAGTCGAAATCGAAGCTTGGACAAAATTTACCTATGAAGGTCGTCATAAACAATATAGTGATTATGTTTGGACGTGGGAGAACTTTTCAGGAATCGATTATGATGAACGTACGAACAGCCATGCAATTTTCAATTTCGCTGACAAAGGTTGGGATGATGCGGTCGATGATGAAAATGGGAATTTTGATTACTTGATGGGTTGCGATCTAGATATGAACAATCCAGAAACGCACGAAGAATTAGAAAAATGGGGACAATGGTTTTATGATCAAACTCAAGTCGATGGTTTCCGTCTCGATGCTGTAAAACATATCGAATTTTCTTACTTTGTAGATTGGTTATCTAATCGTAATGAACAAGCTGGGCGCGAGTTGTTTGTTGTAGGTGAATATTGGGCAAATGAAATCGACAAATTAGAAGACTATTTAAAATCTAGTGGGAATATGATCCATTTATTCGATGTGCCTTTACATTTTAATTTCTTTGAAGCAGCTCAGTCTAATGGTGAATATAATATGACTGAAATTTTCAACAATACACTCGTTCAATCGCAACCTGATTTTGCCGTAACATTCGTAGACAACCACGACACCCAAAAAGGCCAAAGTTTAGAGTCATGGGTCGAAGGTTGGTTTAAACTGCATGCTTATTCTTTAATTTTATTGCGTAAAGAAGGAATCCCAGTAGTCTTTTGGGGTGATCTTTATGGGATGCCATCCCAAGAGGTAGAACCTGTTGGAGAAGCACTCGAAGCATTGCTTTATGCGCGTACCCATTTAATGGATGGACAACAAGTCGATTATTTTGATGATGAGTCGATTATCGGCTGGTCAAGTATTGGTGCAGAAGATCAAGAAGATGCTGGTATGGCCGTGTTGATGACCAATGCAACAGGTGGTCGTAAACAAATGACTATCCATGCTCGTTTTGGTGGTAAAACGTTCGTCGATATTTTGGGCCATAATGAAGAAAAAGTCATTTTAGATGAGACAGGTAGTGCTGATTTCCCAGTAAATGATGGCCAGATTTCGGTATATGTTCAAGAAGATTTTGCGAATCGCTTTGCAGCGCGTCATGAAGAAGAACAGCGTTAAAAAGCTGTTTAAAAAGTGATCACCTCTTTTTAAATACCGTTTAGTTAATTTTTAGGATGTGGCAAAAATCTGTCACATCCTTTTTTTACGCTAACTACTATGTTTTACAACTTAGTGATTGTTTGTTATACTAATATGTAATACATACTAGAAAGGAGAACCTTGTGGCCAATAGTCAATTGTTAAAAGGAACTTTAGAAGGTTGTGTCTTAGCAATCATTTCTACCAAAGAAGTTTATGGCTATGAACTTGTACAAGTATTACGTAATCAAGGCTTTCCACAAGTTATTGGTGGAACCATCTATCCTTTACTACAAAAACTCGAAAAACGCGCTTTATTAAAGAGTACGATGCATCCTTCTGAAGATGGACCTGATCGTAAATATTATCAAATCACGGATAATGGACGCGCATATTTAATGAATTTTCAAGAAGAATGGCAACAATTGAATCAAATTGTAACTACGATTTTAACCACTGCACAGGAGGATCTACATGAATGAAGTCACCCAGTTAATTGAACAAAATAACGAATTAAGAAAACAATTAAATGATGAGAATATGATCTATTATGAGGATCTACTCGTCTATTTCCGCTTAAAAGGCTGGTTGATTGAAGATCGATTGATCGAAGAAACACTCTTAATGATCTTACAAGATATTCTCACTGCTCAACAAGAAAATGAAACAGCCGAGGATTATTTTGGACGATCACCAAAAGAACATGCAGATGCGCTATTAAACGCACTCCCTAAAGCATCGATCAAACAAATCAGTTCCTTTATCGGATTAACTTTTGGGATTTTGACCTTCTTTAGTTTCATTGGTCAATTTACTACCGGAATCAACCGCTTTAGCCTTGCGATCTTAGTCAGTAATGCGATCATCAGCGCTTGTGGTGTTGCCGGATTGTTGTGGTTTATCCAAACGATGATCTATACCAAAGTCCCTAAATGGTTATCCACACTACTTGTAGCAATCGGTAGTGCTTGTTTATTTGGTGGATTTTTATTCTCGCAATTTTATTTACGAACGACGTGGGAGATCGTTTTACCACACGCTTTTATTATTGCTGCTTTTTCTATTATCTTAGTTGGTTTAACAATCTATCTTTTGATCAAACTAAGCAAACACGAGTACCAATCGATTCTTTTAGGTGTCAGTCCCTTCTTATACGTCAATGGTTTAGTAAGTATCTACAATCAATTTGCTGCCTTATCCTTTTCTAGTTTTATGAATACCACCTTGCAACTCTTATTGATTCTAGCAAGTGCCGGCGTTTCTTACTTTTTACTATTTCGCTTTAGCAAATAAAACAAGAGACATTCACAATTGTGAGTGTCTCTTGTTTTATTTATTGAGGTCTGGAATATAGAGATTTCCCAATGTCGCTGCCATAATCGCTTTGATGGCATGCATTCGATTTTCAGCTTGAGTAAACACTAATGAACGTGTACTTAAAAAGACTTCGTCCGTCACCTCTAATGCGTCAACGCCTAATGATTGCGCTAACGTTTTCCCTTCAACTGTTTGCAAGTCATGAAAAGCAGGCAAACAATGTAAAAAAATGACCTCTTCATTTTGCGTTGCTTCAATGCACGCTTGGTTCACTTGGTAAGGCAATAGTTGGTTCAGGCGTGCTTTTTTATCAATGTCTTCTCCCATCGAAATCCAGACGTCCGTGTACAATACATCGGCTCCAAGTACCGCTTCATTGAGATCATCGGTAATCATAAATGACGTGTTTGGAGCTGCAAACTGTTTTGCCAATGCGACGACCTCGGCACTTGGTTGCAAGTTACTTGGTGCTGCGATACGAACTTCGACACCTAATAATACACCCGTGATCAGTAAGCTATTTGCGACGTTATTGCGCCCATCGCCTAGATAAGTCAACACTTTATTTTCTAAAGTTCCAAAGTGTTCTTTGATCGTCATAAAATCTGCTAGCATTTGTGTTGGATGCCACTCATCGGTCAACCCATTCCAAACTGGAACCTGACTTTTTTTCGCTAGTTCTTCTACGATAGATTGCGAGAACCCACGATACTCGATGGCATCAAACATACTTCCTAACACTTTAGCGGTATCTGCGACCGATTCTTTTTTTCCAAATTGAATATCTGCTTTTCCTAAAAACTCAGGATGCGCACCTAAGTCGTTTGCCGCAACCGTAAATGCGGAACGTGTACGCGTCGATGTTTTTTCAAATAACAATGCGATATTTTTTCCTAAAAGATATGGATGAGGAATTTGTTGTTGTTTTAACGTCTTTAAATGAAGCGAAAAACCAATCAAATATTCCCACTCTTTTTTGGTAAAATCTGTCTCTTTCAAAAAAGATCTTCCTTGAAAATGGCTCATACTGTCACCTCAGATACATTTGCTGAATAAACAATGACTTCTTTGATTTCTTGGATCGCTTGAATCAATTGTGCCCCTTTGATAACTAAAGGTGGCAATAAGCGTAAGGTGTTTTGCTGAGCGGATAACGTTAAAATACCTTTTTGATGTAATTTAGCGATTACTTCTGAAACTGGAATCTCTGGAGCTAATTGGATCCCAACCATCATCCCTTTTCCTGTAATTGCTTGAACTTTTTGTACACCATTTAGTTCTTTTTCTAAAAAGTACCATAAAAGATGTGATTTTTGCGTTACCGCTTCTAAAAATGTCGGCGTCAGTAGGTCAAGAACCGTATCGGCTGCAGTCAAGGCTAAAGGATTACCACCAAATGTCGTTCCATGACTTCCTGGTCCAAATGAAGGTGCTAACGCTTTTTTCCCAATCATCGCCCCAACTGGTAAGCCATTGGCCAATCCTTTTGCTACAGTAATAATATCTGGTTGCATCGCATAGTGCTCAAATGCATAACGTTTTCCCGTGCGTCCCATACTCGTTTGGACTTCATCGACGATCAATAAGACACCTTGTTCATGACAAGTATCATTTAAAGCTTCTAGCCAATCAGCAGTTCCTGCAATAACTCCACCTTCTCCTTGAATGATCTCAACGATTACTGCTGCCAGTTCGTCATGGATCAGATCTAGTGAAGGATAATCATTATATGTACCAAACGTCACGTCTTCTAATAAAGGACCGAATCCTTCTTTGATCCCTTCGTTTCCAGTCACCGATAACGCACCAGTTGTTCGTCCATGAAATGAATGCGCAAAGGACAACACCGCAGTTTTTCCTGAAGCTTTACGCGCTAATTTCAAAGCTGCTTCATTTGCTTCTGTCCCTGAATTACAAAAGAAAACAGCATAGTCCTCTGTTGGCACCAGTTTACTTGCTACTTTTTCTTGTAAAGAACTTTGATATAGATTTGACGTATGCCAGATTTTACCCAATTGTGTTTGGACAGCTTGGTTCAGTATTGGATGATTGTAACCTAAGTTACATACACCGATTCCACTTGTTAAATCTAGATAGGCATTTGCTTGTTGATCATATAAGGTAACGCCATGCCCTTCAGTCAATTCAAAAGGATGTTGTTTATAAGTTTGAAAAAGTGTCGTCATGTTGATCATTTCCTTTCTGAATACTCGTACCCACTGTCGTTAAACTATTGGTTACCGTAATTTTTTGTACACCAGTGTAAGCCGCATAAAAGGCTGCTGCTAATTTAGGTTGCATCCCTTTAGTGACGATATTTTGTTTTTTTAGTACTTGTGCTTGTTTTTGCGTCAAGACTTTGACGACCTCTCCTTGATGTAATACACCCGGCACATCCGTTAGGAAATATAAGGCTTCTGCTTGCAGAAAACTGGCAATTTGTGCAGCTGCTGTATCTCCATTGACATTTAGCCATTGCCCCTTAGAATCTAGTGCTAACGGAGCGACGACACCGATTCCTTGTGCTAAAATATGAGCAAATTTTTCTTGATTTACACCAGTAATATTTCCAACATACCCGTATTTTTCTTGGTCTAAATACGCTCCTGTGATCAATTGATCCATCGCAGCGTGTAAACCAAAGACTGGAAGTTGATAGCGAGTAAACATTGCGAGAAATTGAGGTTGGATCTCGCCTAGTAACACCATTTTCGTAATGGCTAATGTTTGCTCATCTGTCACACGGATCCCATTTTCTTTTTTTACAGGAAGTGCTAATTGTTGTGCCCATTCACTGATAGTATTGCCTCCACCATGGACAAGTAAAATTCGCTTTCCTTGTTTATGCCAATAACTCAGTTGTGCAAAAAAAGCTGGCGTCAATTCTTCTAAGGCGTTCCCACCGACTTTGATGACGATTAATTGTTTCATAGTGCGTCCTTCTTTCTTAAGTAGTGTACGTCGCATTGATTCTGACGTATTCATACGTTAGATCACAACCCCATGCTTTGGCTTCACTTGATCCGACATGTAAAGAAACTTCAATTAAAATATCTTCATGCTTCAATGTCTGACTGATCAACGCTTCATCAAAAGCGATCGCTTGACTATGCTCTACGACTTTATGGTGATTAATGGCTACTGTTACCGCATTAGGATCTAGTGTAATTGCCGTTGCCCCAAGTGAGCTGATGATTCGTCCCCAGTTTGGATCAGCACCAAAAATCGCTGATTTGACTAAGCTAGATCCCACAATCGCTTTAGCAGCTTTTTGTGCATCTAACACACTTTTTGCTTTGGTTACATGAACTTCAATTAATTTTGTTGCGCCTTCACCATCTTTAGCAATCGCTTTAGCTAGCGTTTCTAGAATGTGATGATAAATTGCTTTAACCGTTTGATAAGTTGCAGAAGTCGTTTCCACCAACGTATTTTGTGCTTGACCGTTCGCCAAACAAATCACCATATCATTTGTTGAAATATCTCCATCGACTGTGATTTGGTTGAATGTTTGATCAGTCAATTCACTCAAGATTTGTTGTAAGGCTGCTGGAGCAATTGCACAATCAGTCATTACAAATCCTAGCATCGTCGCCATATTGGGATGAATCATTCCTGAACCTTTTGCAAAGCCCGTAAATGTACAAGTTTTTCCATCGATTTCGCTTGTCACGCAAATTGTTTTTTCAATCGTATCTGTTGTTAAGATCGCACTTGTAATCGCAGTATTTTGCGTTTGTTCTAATTGCGCTATTCCATTTTCGATTTTATCCATTGGTAAATACGCTCCAATCAGTCCTGTTGAAGCGATCCCAACTAATTCTAGATCGATCCCTAATCGTTCAGCAGCTAATTTTTGAGTTTGCTGCACATCTTGCATCCCTTGTTCTCCTGTGCAAGCATTGGCGATCGCACTGTTCATGACTAAAGCTTGCAATTGATGGTTTTTTTTGATCAGTTGCTTGGTCTTAGCTGTGGGTGCTGCGCAAAATTGATTGAGCGTATAGACACCTGCAGCTGCAGCCGGAACATTCGACACGACCCAGCCGAAATCTAATTTTTTTTGACGTAATCCAATATGTAAAGCATCACTTTTAAACCCCTTTGGCCAAGTAAATGCGATTGTTTTCATTGTAGTCTCCATCTAATTTTCCCCTTTAAGGCAGTTGCGCAAACAGCGGTAGTGCCGTTGTTTCGTCAAAGCCAAACATTTGATTGAAATTTTGAATTGCTTGTCCTGCAGCACCTTTTAATAAATTATCGATCACAGATACAATTGTTAACACTTGTGTCGTTTCATTGAATACAGCACCTATCGCACAGTGGTTTGTTCCAACAACCTCTTTTAATGAAGGAATGCGCTCATTTAAGTAGTGGACAAACGGTGTTTGATGATATGTATTTAAAAATAACTTATCGATTTGTGCTTGCGTCATATTTTGATTTAACTTCACGTAAATCATTGCCATCAATCCTCGATTTAACGGTACTTGTGTCGTCGTAAACTGAATAGCTGGGATCTTCTCATTCCATTGTTTTAATTGGTTCATCATTTCTGGGATATGTTGGTGTTCATTTAGTTTATATGGATAAAGGTTTTCATTGATAAAAGAAAAATGACTCGATAGCGCTAAACTCTTTCCTGCTCCAGAAACGCCTGATTTGGCATCGACAATAATAAAATTAGGGTCTAGTACGTTTGCTTGCGCGAGCGGTGCAAGACCTAGCAAAGTTGCCGTGGCATAACAACCCGGATTCGCAACATAAGTACTATATTCTTTAGTAAATTCTGTTAATCCATAGGTAATGGATAACGATTCATTTAATTTAGGATGTGCACGTTTATACCATTTTTGATAACTCGCTTCATCTGACAAACGAAAATCACCAGATAGGTCAATAATTGGGAATTTTTGATCGATCAATAAGCCCAATATATCTTTTGCGACTCCGGCTGAAGTAGCACTGAATAAACAATCTACTTCGTTTACGACCAAATCAACATCAAATGGCGTAATCATAGTATCGTCTAGATAAAATTGATCCACGACATCTGATAATTTTTGTGCTGGTTTATCAGGGTTTCCATATAAATAAATGTTGTCGACGTTTGGATGTTGTTGCATCAATTGATAGACTATCGCGCCCCCGTATCCGGTCACTCCTAAAATCCCAATATTCATATAACCCCTCTTTTCTTGAATAAAAATTCAATATTTATTAAGTAATATAATACATATTCATTCATTAATCAATGCTTTTTTCAATAAATTTTCAATAAGTTCTTTTTTTATTCGTTTAAATTATATTTTTTCGTATTTTTATAAGATTATAAGAATAAAAAAACTTGTATAATCTATAAAGATTATACAAGTAGAGTGTACAAAGATGGATGTTTACTCAAATCAATAAATGTTGAATCAAAAGCAGTTAATCGTTCCAATAAGGATTCAATAGCTTGCGCTTCTTTTAATTGGATGCCTAAAACAACTGGCCCAGTGCGACGATTGACTTTTTTGGTATATTCAAAACGGGTGATATCATCGTCTGGTCCTAAAACTTTTGTAACAAATTCTTTTAAAGCACCGGGACGCTGTGGAAAATTCACCAAAAAGTAATGCTTTAACCCTTGATAAATCAGTGCACGTTCTTCAATTTCTTCCATCCGGCTAATGTCATTATTTCCACCACTAATCACACAGACGACTGTTTTCCCTTTAATTTGCTCTTTCATTTGTTCTAATGCAGCAACGCTTAGTGCTCCAGCTGGTTCGACGACGATCGCTTGTTTACTGTAAAGATCCAAAATGGTCTGACAAATCTCTCCTTCTGGTACTGTATACACTGCATCTGTCGTTTGTTTTACGTATTGATACGTGAGTTCTCCAACTCGTTGTACTGCAGCACCATCAACAAATTTATCTAGTTGCTCTAGTGTAACTGGTCCATTTTGAGCTAGTGCAGCCGCCATTGACGGCGCTCCCTCTGGTTCGACTCCGATCACGTGAGTATTTGGACTCTTAGCTTTTGTATATACCCCTACTCCACTGAGTAAACCACCACCACCAATAGCTGCCAGCACATAATCGATTGTCAATTCTTGTTGTATGGCTTGTTGCATGATTTCTAGAGCCACTGTTCCTTGACCTGAAATAATCGCTTGATCGTCAAAAGGGGCGATAAATGGAAGTCCGTTTACAGTCGCATAAACTTTAGCTGCTTGTGCGGCTTCATCAAATGTATCGCCTACTAACCGAATGTCGACCATTCCTCCGCCAAAAAATTGGACTTGGTTGATTTTTTGTTGCGGTGTCGGAGTGGGCATGAAAATCACACCTGGAATCGTTAATTCTTGACAGGTATACGCCACACCTTGTGCATGGTTGCCGGCACTCGCACAGACTACTCCTCGCTCAATGATCGCACGCTCTTGTTGTGTGATGGCATAGTATGCACCACGTAGTTTGAATGAACGGACTTTTTGCAAATCTTCACGTTTTAAATAGACCTTACAGGCATATCGTTCAGATAAATACCGATCATATTGTAGTGGCGTTTTGGTTACGACATGTTGCAACGTTTGATAGGCCGCTTCGATCGTTTGTTTGGAGACACTTTGATTTGTTTTGACGACTTCCATCTAAACACTTCCTTTTTTATTTCACTTATTGACCATTCACAAATGGCATCATTTTACGTAATTCTTCTCCCACTGCTTCGATTGGATGACCTGCATTTTCTTGACGCATTTCTTTAAAGTGCTTAAATCCTTGTTTGTTATCTTCAATGAAGCCTTTTGCGAATTTTCCATTTTGAATATCCGCCAAGACAGCTTTCATATTGGCTTTTGTTTGTTCTGTAATAACACGTGGTCCTGAAACATAATCGCCATATTCTGCTGTATTTGAGATCGAATGACGCATTTTGGCAAATCCTCCTTCATAAATCAGGTCTACGATCAACTTCATTTCATGACATACTTCAAAATACGCCAATTCTGGTTGGTATCCGGCTTCGACTAACGTTTCAAATCCAGCTTCGATCATACTCGTCAACCCACCACATAATACAGCCTGTTCTCCAAATAGATCCGTCTCAGTTTCTTCTTTAAAAGTTGTTTCCAAAACACCAACGCGAGTGGCCCCGATTCCTTTAGCATAGGCTAAAGCAAAATCAGTCGCGTGTCCTGTTGCATCTTGGTAAACTGCAAATAAAGCTGGAACTGCAAAACCTTGGGTAAAGGTTCGACGTACTAAATGTCCTGGGCCTTTAGGGGCTACTAAAAACACATCCACATCTTTTGGAGGCGTAATCACATCAAAATGGATATTAAATCCATGAGCAAATGCAAGTGCATTTCCAGATGTCAAGTTTGGTTTGATCTGCGTCTCATATAACGTTCCTTGAATTTCATCTGGTGCTAAAATCATGATGACATCGGCTTTTTTTGTGGCTTCATCAACTTCAAATACATCAAACCCATCAGCTGTTGCCATTTCCGCTGATTGACCTTGACGAACACCGATGATCACTTGATGTCCATTATCACGTAAATTTTGTGCATGAGCATGACCTTGTGATCCATAACCGACAATCGCTACAACCTTATCTTTCAATACCTCGTTCTTTACTGAATCATCATAATATACTTTTGCCATGTTGTTGCCTCCTCTAATTTTATAGACACACTACCTAAGTAGATTGTGTTCTTGTTAATCCAACCACACCCGTGCGCGCAATGTCTACGATACCAAATGGTCGTAAACTTTCGATACACGCGGTGATTTTTTCGTAGTGACCAGTGATTTGAATGATATATGCTTTTTCATGTGCATCAACGATCGTCGCTCGAAACGGTTCGATCGTCGTTTGGATCGCTGCACGTTGTTCAAGAGGTGCATGGATGCGAACTAACGCTAATTCGCGTTCGATCGCTTGTCGCTGTGTCATATCCGATACTTTTTTTACATCGATCATTTTATGCAACTGCTTCATAACTTGTTGTACTTCTTCTAAACTTTTCACTTGGATCACAATAGTAATCCTAGACCACAAAGGATCCTCGGTTTCTCCGACAGTAATACTTTCGATGTTGACTTGTCTTTTGGTCAATATCCCCGTGAAGCGATTTAAGACACCTTCTTGATTGCTTACAATAGCACTTAGGATCCTTCTCATACTCTAACCACCCCAATCATTTGGTTATTGGCTTTTCCTGCAGGCACCATCGGCAACACTTCTTCACTAGCCGGGATAATGATCTCGATGACCTGAGCATTTGGATCGTCAAAAGCTTTAGCTAACTGTGCCTCGACGGTCTGGGGATCAGATAGCGTAAATGCATCTAATCCATAGGCCTTAGCCAAAGCTACAAAATTTGGTTGTTGCTCAAACTCTGATTCTGAATAATGATCACTAAAAAAAGTATGTTGCCATTGATGAACCATCCCTAAAGTATGGTTGTTCAATAAGATCACCTTAATCGGTAGTTGGTATTGTTTCAGTAAGATCAATTCTTGATTGGTCATTTGAAAACCTCCATCGCCAACGAAAATAACGACCTTACGATCAGGCTGGGCAATTTGAGCACCGATTGCTGCCGGAATACCGTAGCCCATCGTGCCCAAACCGCCACTAGTGATTAGTTGATGATCACTTGTAAATGGATAAAATTGTGCAACCCACATTTGATGTTGTCCGACATCAGTTGCCACTAATGCTTCACCATTTGTTAGACGACCAATTGTTTCGATCACTGCTTGTGGTTTGATCTGATCAGAACTAGATTCATACGTAAACGGGTAATGGAGCTTATATTCAGCAAGTGTCTCACTCCAGTCTTTTCGATCCATTTGAGGCAATTGATCTGCTTGATTTAACGCGAGCAATGTTTCTTTTACATCCGCTACTAGAGGAATATCCACCCGTACGACTTTCCCAATCTCCGCAGGATCTAAATCGACATGGACGATTTTGGCATGAGGCGCAAAGTCACTTGGTGAACTGGCTAAACGATCATCAAAACGCGAGCCAAAATTTAATAATAAATCACATTCTGTCAATGCCATGTTTGCCGCGTAGGAACCATGCATCCCTCCCATTCCTAAAAACAAGGGATCATCATTTGCAACGACGCCTAATCCAAGTAATGTCGTTAACGTCGGTAACTGATAGTGTTGAATAAAGGCTCTTAATTCTTTTGTTGCATGTGCATGACTTACACCGGCACCCACTAAAACTAAAGGACGTTTGGCTTGGCTTAAGGCCTCCAATACTTTTTTGATCTGCTGTGGATTTGGCAAGCGATTTGGTTGGTAGTTCGGCAAGGAAACTGGTGTTTTTTGTGGTGCTTCAAGTTCAATCAATTGTGCCATCAAATCTTTAGGAATATCGATCAAAACTGGCCCCATTCGTCCTGTTGTGGCTAAATGAAAAGCCTCGTTGACTACTTTTTCGATTTCTTCTGCGGCACGGATTTGGTAATTGTATTTGGTAATTGGCATCGTGATACCAAGCATATCTGCTTCTTGAAAGGAATCTTTACCGATGCCACTAGTTGCTACTTGACCAGTTAATACGATCATCGGCAAGGAATCACTCATCGCATCTGCGATTCCCGTTACTGCATTCGTCGCACCTGGACCACTTGTCACTAGTACCACACCTGGTTTTCCTGATACTTTTGTATATCCTTGAGCTGCATGTGTCGCTCCTTGTTCGTGTCGAACTAGAATATGTTTGATTTTTTGATAGTCATACAATGCATCATAAATCGGCAATACCGCTCCACCTGGATAGCCAAAAATAAATTCGACTTCTTGAGCTGCTAATGCGTCAAGTAGTTGATGTGCTCCAGTTCGTTTTGTCATTTTTTTGCCTCCTTACGATAATAATTCCTCTGGGATCTGCATGATCGCTCCAGTATGCGCCGAAGTGACTAGTGAAGTGTAACGTGCTAACCAACCAGAACGAACTTTTGCTTTGAATATCGGTAAATGTTGCATTCGCTCCATCAGTTCTTCATCAGTGATATCTAGATGCATCGTCCGTTTTGTCAGATCGATTTCGATCACATCGCCGTCTTGAATCGCTGCGATTGGTCCACCTGCAGCTGCTTCTGGTGAAACGTGTCCAATCGCAATTCCACGAGTAGCACCTGAAAAACGGCCATCGGTAATCAGCGCAACGTCTTTACCTAAGCCCCGACCTACGATCCTTGAAGTGGGCTCTAACATTTCTGGCATACCTGGACCTCCTTTTGGCCCTTCATAGCGAATCACGACGACATGACCTTTTTTCACCGTGCCATTATCGATTGCAGTAACGGCTTCGTCATGTGTAGAAAAACAAATCGCTTTACCAGTAAACGTACTGATACTTGGGTCGACACCACCGACTTTGATCACACTGCCTTCCGGCGCGATGTTGCCATATAAGATCGATAACCCACCGACTGGACTATATGGATCTTCTTTCGGATGGATCACGGCTTCATTTTTGATCGTACACGCAGCAACATTTTCACGAATCGTTTTGCCTGTGACCGTAATGCGATCAGGATGGATACACCCTTCGATACTGACAAGCTCATTGATGATGGCCGATACTCCGCCTGCTTCATGCACATCATGCATCGAATATTCAGAAGATGGTGCAATCTTCGAAAGATAAGGCACACGTTTGGCGATCTCATTGATATCGCTTAGTTCATATTCAATTTGAGCTTCTTTGGCAATCGCTAATGTATGCAAGACTGTATTTGTCGATCCCCCCATTGCCATATCTAATGCAAATGCGTCATCGATTGCTTCTTTAGTCACGATGTCTCGTGGTTTGATTTGTTTTTTGACTAGATCCATTAAGTGAAATGCCGATTCACGAACTAGATCACGACGCTCTTTAGATACAGCAAGCGTTGTGCCATTTCCAGGTAACGCCAAGCCTAAAATCTCCATCAAGCAGTTCATCGAGTTTGCCGTAAACATGCCCGCGCAAGATCCACACGTCGGACACGCATTTTTTTCTAATTGTTTAAATTCTTCTTCCGTCATCTTACCTTCTTTAAACGTTCCGACTGCTTCGAACATTGTCGAAAGTGTTGCGGTATGGCCTCTTGGATCCACACCTGCTTTCATCGGTCCACCTGAACAAAAAATTCCGGGGACATTCGTCCGCATCGCAGCTAGCAACATGCCTGGCGTGATTTTGTCACAGTTTGGCATGTAAAAGACACCATCAAACCAATGCGCATTGATTACTGTTTCTGCGGAATCGGCGATCAACTCCCGACTTGGTAATGAATAACGCATCCCGATGTGGCCCATTGCGATTCCATCATCGACACCAATCGTATTAAACTCAAAAGGAATTCCTCCGGCTTCACGAATCGCTTCTTTGGCAATATCGGCTAACTCTCTTAAGTGGACATGTCCTGGGACAATATCGATATAGGAATTGCAAATCGCAATAAACGGTTTTTGCATATCCCGAGCATTTTTAACTTGTCCTGTTGCATATAATAAACTTCTTGCAGGTGCGGCTTCGATGCCTTTTTTGATTTGATCACTGCGCATGTTTTTCATCCTCTCATATAAAAAAAGCATCCCATCAAGATGGGATGCTTTAGCAAAAGTCCCATCTACCAAGCGAAATAGGACTTGAACTGTTTCGAAAATAACGAAAACATTCTAAGTCCTGGGTCTAATTAATAAAATAATGACTGATTGATTCATTACTGTTCGCTTGGTCATATCGGGTCTCTCCTCTTTATCTTTTATTGTTTGAATTGTCTGTTAATTTAAAGGTTGTTGTCAGTTTAGCGATTATTTTAAGCAAAGTCAACATATTTTTTCATTTATTTTTAATTAAAATCATTTAAATTTCATTTTATTTTTAAAAAAAAGCCAACAAACTTTAAATCGTTGGCTTTTTGCGCATTTTAAAATAACATGTTTTAGTATTCATTGATTTCTTTGCGTTCCGATAAACGACTTTGTTTCCCGATTCGCGTCTGTGCTTCTGCTTTTAATGCCTCAAGTGGAATACCTTTTTCTACAAGTAATACGCTTAGGTGATACAGTAAGTCATTCGCTTCTAAAATCAATTCAGACTGTTCCTCGTTTTTTGCTGCGATCACGACTTCCGTTGCTTCTTCTCCAACTTTTTTTAAAATCTTATCCAACCCTTTATCCAATAGATAATTGGTATAAGATCCTTCTTTAGGATGTTGCTTGCGGTCTAAGGCTTCTTGATACAACTCTTCAAACATTGATTTCCCTCCTGACTTTTCGTTATTTAATCGTACGGTAAAAACAGCTTTTTTCACCCGTATGACAAGCGGCTCCTGTTTGTTCGACTTCAATTAAGAGCGTATCGTTGTCACAATCGATTTTGATTCCGACTACTCGTTGCACGTGTCCACTGGTTTCACCTTTATGCCATAATCCCTTGCGGCTTCTAGAATAAAACCAAGTTTCATCTGTAGCTAATGTCTTCTCATAGCTTTCTTGATTCATATAGGCCAACATCAGGACTTCTTTAGTCGTAGCATCCGTCACAATAGCTGGGACTAATCCATCTTGTTTTTTAAAATCGGGATACATCAACGTCACTCCTATTCTATAATCCGGACTGGAATCTGTTGTTTTTTTAATTCTTGTTTTAAGGAAGGGATCGTCACTTCATTATAGTGAAAAATACTTGCCGCTAGCGCACCAGTAGCTGGGGTTTTTGCTAAGACCTCGACAATATCTGCTTGATTGCCAGCTCCTCCTGACGCGATGACAGGAACGTCAACGACTTGACTGATTGCTTGATACAATGCTAAGTCATAACCTGACTTCGTTCCGTCCTTATCCATCGAGGTAACGAGTAATTCACCTGCTCCTAAACGTACAGCTTCTTTAGCCCACTCAATAGCATCGATTCCCGTATCTTTACGCCCACCGGTTACAAATACATGCCAACTGTCACCAACACGTTTTGCATCGATGGCGACTACGATACACTGATTGCCAAATTTTTGCGCTCCTTGCGTAATCAAAGCTGGATGTTGAATCGCAGCCGAATTGACCGCGACTTTATCGGCACCAGCTTTTAGCATTGCATTCATATCCACTACACTGCGAATTCCACCTCCGACAGTAAAGGGAATAAAGACTTGATCTGCTGTTTTGGACACGACATCGACCATCGTTTGGCGTCCCTCATGCGTCGCACTAATATCTAAAAAGACCAATTCATCGCATCCTTGTTCATAATATGCCTTGGCAATCGCAACTGGATCCCCTACATCAGTAAGATCAACGAAATTGACGCCTTTTACGACACGACCATCTGTCACATCTAAACAAGGAATGATCCGTTTGGCTAACATTGTGCACCTCCATTGACTTTCGCTAAGTCTTCTAATGATAATGCCCCACTATAATACGCTTTTCCAACGATGGCTCCTACTACACCTAATTGAGCAAGTTCAATCAAATCTTCTTTACTGTGGATGCCACCAGACGCGATAATTTGACAATTTGGTAGGGCTGCGGTCAAGTTGCGATAATGATCAAAATTTGGTCCCGACAGCGTGCCGTCTTTTGCCACATCCGTATAAATAAATGTGGCTGCTCCATACTCTGCTAACTGTTTTGCCAGTTCAATATAATCAAGTGCCGTTACTTCTTGCCAACCTTCGATCGCAACTTGACCATTTTTCGCATCGATCCCAACAACGATCTGTTCGGCACCAAAACGTGCGATCGCTTCTCTAACAAACAATGGTTCTTTAGCTGCCATCGATCCTAAGATCACACGGTCGATTCCGACTTCTAGATATGCTTTTATTTGGTCCATCGTCCGAATCCCGCCACCTACTTCAACTTTCATTTGGCTTTCTTGTTTTAATTGGGCGATCAGATTTGCATTAATTGCTTTTTTTTCTAGAGCACCATCTAAATCCACGACATGCAGATACGTCAAACCAGCTTTAGCAAAAAGTTTTGCTTGTTCTAAAGGATAAGCATTCACGATTGTTTGTTTCGAAAAATCCCCTTGGTATAAACGGACGGCTTTTCCGTCTTTTAAATCAATTGCTGGTAGAATTTCCATATACATACTCCTTAAAATTTTTTAGAATTTGATGACCTTGGTCACCGGATTTTTCTGGATGAAATTGTGCACCAAATACAGCACCTTTTGAAATCATTGCCGGTACGCAGCCATTATACTCACTATACATCCGCAAATACGCATCTGCGACATCGGTATAATAACTATGTACAAAATAGACATATTCCTGATCGATTCCTTTAGTCAAGGCATCTTCATGATTCAAATGAACTTGATTCCATCCCATATGTGGTACAGGATAGTCTTTTGTTGTCTGTAATGGCCGACATACTCCTGGAATAAAACCAAATCCCTTCGTTGCGCCATGCTCTTGACTAGACTCGACCAATAATTGCATGCCCAAACAAATACCTAATAAGGGGATTTGCTTTTTAACTAGTTCGTTGATGACATCGATTAAGTGTCGTTTTTCCAATTCTTCCATCGCTTTAGGAAAAGCCCCTACACCAGGTAAGATCAATCCATCTGCTTGACGTAAACGTGTAGGATCACTGGTCAGTTCTGCTTCGACCCCGATTGCTTCTAAAGCTCGTAAAACGTTCCGTGTATTCCCTGCATCGTAATCAATGACTGCTATCATTACAGCACTCCTTTCGTCGAATTCACTCCTTGAATTTCAGGATTGATCGTAATCGCCTCACGTAAGGCACGACCAGTTGCTTTAAACAAACTTTCGATTTTATGATGCGTATTAGTACCGTAAAGCACTTTTTCATGAAGCGTCATTTGTGCGTTAAATGCGAATGCCTGGAAAAATTCTTGCGTCAACTCGGTATCGAATTGTCCCAACTTAGGATTCGTCAAGGTTGCTTCAAAAACTAAGAAACTACGACCAGATAAATCCAAGCTGACCATCCCTAAAGTTTCATCCATCGGTACAAATGAAGTCCCATAGCGATTGATTTGTTTTTTATCTCCTAGCGCTGCTTTAAGTGCTTGACCTAGAGCGATTCCAATGTCTTCAACTGTGTGATGACTATCGACCTCTAAATCCCCCTCGGCTTTTACGATCAAAGAAATCCGTGCGTGACGTGCAAAAAGAGTCAACATATGGTCAAAAAAACCAACACCTGTTTGAATGTCGACCGGTTCTACTTGATCTAAACAAAGGGTCAATTGGATCTTTGTTTCATAAGTATCTCGTGTAATCGTAGCTTGTCTCATTATGATTGCTCCCTCATCGCGACTGCTCGGGCATGCCCGACCAATCCTTCTTTATTGGCTAATGCTTGAATAGCTGGTGCTGCTTTTTGAATGGCTTCTTGTGTATAAGAAAGATACTGGATTCGTTTGACAAAGTCATGCACACCGAGTGCAGAAGCAAAACGTGCCGTCCCACTCGTTGGCAAGACATGGTTTGAACCTGCAAAATAATCACCGATTGGTTCACTCGTATACGGACCTAAAAAAACCGACCCTGCATTTTCAACCCGATCTAAATAAGAAAAAGCATCCGCAAATGCGATCTCTAGATGTTCTGGTGCCAAAGCATTCATCAAGGTAAACATTTCGTCGACTGTTTTCGCGATGATGATCCTGCCATGCTCTTTGATTGATTGTAAGGCAATTTCTTTTCGTGGCAATTGTTCCACTTGTATGAAGACTTCGCGTTCTACTGCCTGTGCCAATTCGACAGAATCGGTAACTAAAAAGGCCCTTGCAAAGACATCATGTTCAGCTTGTGACAATAAATCAGCTGCTAGATAGGCGGGATTTGCATCGTCTCTAGCTAAAATCCCGATTTCTGAAGGACCAGCGATCATATCGATTCCAACTTTACCAAATACTTGTTTTTTCGCCGCAGCCACAAATCGGTTTCCCGGACCTACGATCTTATCGACGGGACGAATCGTTTGTGTCCCATAAGCTGCTGCAGCAATTGCTTGCGCTCCTCCAACTTGATAGATAGTATCCACTCCAGCTAGCTTAGCAGCCACTAAGATAGCTGCATTAAATAGGCCATCTTTTGGCGGTGGCGTAAACATCACGACTTCTTTTACACCCGCTAATTTTGCTGGGAGCACATTCATCAAGACACTTGAAGGATAAGCAGCTGTTCCTCCTGGGACGTAGACAGCTACGCGCGTCAAAGGAACGATTTTTTGTCCACGCATCACGCCATTTTCTGGAAAGTCGATAAATCCTTGTTCGATCTGACGCGTATGATAAGAAATGATATTTTCTTTTGCTTGTTCTAAAGCAGTTTTCACTTCAGGTTCGATTCGTTCGAAAGCCTCTGTGATCACAGCAGTTGAAACCACTAGATCATCTAATAACACACCATCGAATGTTTGGGTATAGTCATAGAGCGCTTGGTCTTTTTGTTTTCTTACAGTTTGAATGATCGTAGCAACTGCTTTTTCGACCTCCATTTGATTGTCTTGATCGAGTTGCTCGACTTGAATTTGTTCAATAATACGATCGATATCGCCCGTTAACCAGGTCATGTTCATTTAACATTCCTCCAAACTTGCTTCTACTTGATTGATAAAGGTCAAAATTGCTGAATTACTTTTTAAAGCCGATTTATTTACGATTAGACGAGCAGAGATCCGGCAAATCTCTTCAAAGACGACCAATCCATTTTCTTTTAATGTCGTTCCTGTTTCGACAATATCCACAATCGCATCTGCTAAATGAAGTAACGGTGCAATCTCCACTGAACCTTCGATTTTTATGATCTCAACATCTTCTTTCTTCGCTTGGAAAAAACGACTCGCCACTGTCGGATATTTAGAAGCGATCCGCTTACGGCGATGATTATTTGGATCATAGTTTGGTGTAGAGGCGACGGCAAAACGACAAACCCCAATCCCTAGATCCAACATCTCATAATACCCTTCTGGATGTTCTAGTAAGATGTCTTTACCTACGACACCAATATCGGCGACACCATGACGAACATATGTCGTCACATCGACCGCTTTGACTAGTAAGAAACGAAACTTCCCATCTGGACTTTCAAAAATCAATTTGCGCTTTTTATCTTCCATAAATGCAACATCAAAACTTGCTTTGGCAAATAACGCCAACGTTTGTTTTTCTAAACGCCCTTTTGTTAATGCGATCGTAATCGGTCGACTCATAGTTTTACCTCTTCTTTCCCACCTGTCGCATCGATAATCCATACTGCATCATACAGCCATTTTTTCGCAAATCGAAGCGTCTCTTTATATGTTTCAAATAAAGACAATTCAATGCCTTCTTGTTCGAAATCAGGTGCGATATTTGCAGTTTTATCATCAAAATAGACAAGAATTTTTTTATGCTCTTGTTTTGTTGGCTTTTGATATAAGAAATCAAAAAGTGTATCGATGTTTAGTGCCCACCCGACTGAGCTCGTTTGTGCTAAGTCAAATCGCTTAAATAGGTAATCGTATCGTCCACCACTAAGAAAGTTTTCAGGGATCCCTTCACTAAAACTTGAGAACATAATCCCCGTATAATACTCCATCGCTCCGACCATACCCAGATCGACACGTAGACGCTGTGTCAATGAATGTGGAAATAATGTAACGAGTGTTTCAATCTCTGCTAAATCATCTAGGATTGGATGATTCTCAGGCAGTAAAGTTTTTGCCTTAGCCAACGTTTGCTCGATCGGTCCAAATAACTTTGGAATCTCTTTGATAAATTTACTGATCACACTAGGGATCTGAATGGCTAGCTCTGCAATATCCGTAATACTTTTATTTAAAAAATGGATCTTTAATTGTTCGGTTTGTTCGCGATCTAGATGCAATTCCGTCACTATATGTTGAAAAATACCAGCATGTCCGATCTCGATCGAATAATTCGGAACCGTTAGAGCCGCTAACACTCGATCAGCTGAAAGAATCGCTTCATACTCTGCTTTTAACGAAGGAAAGCCAATAATTTCGATTCCGGCTTGGGTAAATTCATTTTGCAATCCTTTCATCTCGTCATGATAGCGAAATACTTTTCCGCTATAACGCAATTTAAGTGGCAATTCGACTTTAGTCGAAGCAATCACACGGCCGACCGGTGACGTCATATCCGGACGCAAGGTTAATAAGCGCCCTTGATTGTCAAAGAAACGATAAAATCCTTCTTGATTATGACTACCTTCAAATACTTCAGCAAATTCGATAACCGGTGTCTCAATTCGTTGAAAGCCGCGCTGACGTAACAGGCGATTTACTTGATATTCAAGTTCAAATACTCCTTCTGCCCGCCGAAATAAGCGGTCTTTCATTCCTGCTGGCAATTGCTTTCTTCTCATGACTGCTCCTCCTTTTGTAACTGTTTGATACAAGTGATCACTTGTTCCATCTCATTTTGTGTCCCTATCGAAATACGTAAATAATCGGCTAAACGCGGTGGTTGCTCAAAATAACGAACATAGATCTGACGCGCTTTTAATTGTTCATATAGTTTTTTGGCTGTCGTAAAGTATGGTTTAGCCAACACAAAATTGGTATGACTAGGTAATGTTTCAAAACCAAGCTGTGTTAATGCTTGGCTAAACCAAGTTCTAGTACTGACGACTTCTTGAGTTATTTTTTGATAGTATGTTTGGTCTTTTAAAGCTGCGATTGCTACTGTTTCAGCTAATGCATCGACTGCATAAGGATTATATGAATTTTTCACTGCTTTGATGATGGTTGTTAATTTTTCTGATCCAATCCCATATCCTACTCGTAAGCCTGCAAGTGCATGATCTTTTGATAAGGTACGCGTCACATATAAATTTTCATACTGTTTCACTAAAGAGACAACGCTAAAACCAGCAAATGCTTGATACGCTTCATCGACAATAATCACTTGATCTGGATAGGTTTCAAGTAAAGAAATAATAAATGCTTTGGTTTCAACTTGACTCGTAGGTGCATTTGGATTTGCCAATACGACGCCGCCAATTTTTTCAGGCAAATCTTTGGGCCAGTGGAATTGTTCGTCTAGTGCAATCGTTTGGTAAGGAATACCATATAACTCACACCATACTGGATAAAACCCATAGGTCATATCAGGAAATAAAATAGCCTTTGATGTTTGAAAAAAACTTTGAAACGCTAATGCTAAAATATCATCACTCCCATTGGAAGTCGTAATCAAGCTCGGATCGATCCCTTCTTGACTAGCAATCACTTGACATAGCGCTTGATTATCGACTGATGAATAGCGTTGTAGTTTCTTCAAGTCAAACGTGCTAAGTGCTTCTTTTATAGTGGGTGAAGGTGGATAAGCATGTTCATTCGTATTTAATTTGATTGCAGTTTGTTCAATCACTTGTTCTCCTGGAACATAAGGTTTAATTTTACGTAATCCATCCATTTTAATATTCCCTCCTAATTAAAAAAAACGCCCTCTAGCACTATTAGCTAGAGGACGTCAACACGTGGTTCCACCTCTGATTTTTTTGATTTTCACAAATCAAAACTCATCAGGTCGATCAAATCGATCGATCTTGGCGTTAACGGGCCCACCGTTTTTTCCTACTCAAATACTATTTGGTTCAAAAAAACACTCCAGAATGTGTCGTCTTATTGTTCTTACTCTTTTTCACCAACCAAGAGTTCTCTTTAAAAGAATGGAATAAGCCTTTTTCTCTCATCGTTTTATTATATAATTTTCATTTTTTTGATATTGAAATTATCATAATGATTATTTGTTAAATTTGCAAGAAAAAAATGCAAAAAACTTAAAATTAAGTATAATGAAATTAAGAAACATTCGTCTTAATTATTTATTCACAAAGGAGAAAAGATTGATGGAATACTATGACCAACATCTGCATACACATTTTTCTTATGATTCAAATGCTGATTTTGAGGACTATTTAACAAACTACGATGGTTACGTCGTGACAACTGAACATTTTGATTTAGCCAATCCTGTTACTAAAGTCGATGATATCCCCGATTATGAAATGTACAGTCAAACAATCGATAGCTTAAATAAGCGTTTTGGCAATCGTGTTTTAAAAGGCATCGAGATCGGTTACATCGCTTCTGAAAAGGATCGGATCATCGACTATTTAGCCGATAAAGACTACGATTTAAAATTACTCAGTGTGCACCATAATGGTCAATTTGATTATTTAGATGATGAAGTCAAAGATATGGATCCTGCACACATTATTCCGATGTACTTCGAACAATTAGCAGAAGCTATTGAGGTCATCGATGCCAATGTGTTTGCTCATTTTGACTATGGTTTTCGGATATTTGGTCTATCCGTTGCTGAATTTAAACAATATGAAGCGCAGTTTTTACCGATTCTAGATCAAGTAATCAAAAATAAATTGGCCTTCGAATTAAATGCTAAGAGCGCTTACTTGTATGATAATTTGGCGTTATATGAATATGTCATCGATTTATATCTTTCACGTGGTGGTACCTTGTTTAGTGTTGGATCAGATGGGCATTACCTTGAACATTTTCGTTTTCACTTCGATGATCTTTTTGCTCTGTTAAAAGCAAAAGGTGTGACGGAATTAGCGATTTATCAAAAAGGAAAGCGAATCATGGTTCCATTACCAGTCTAAAAAAAACGGCTCTATACTTTTTGATGTTGGTGGATGACACCAGCATCTTTTTTATTTTGAAAAACAATAGAAAAGACACCTTGAAATCCTTTAGAATTAATTTGACGAACCAATCCAAAAGGAGGAATCAAGAT
>NZ_JBSMXK010000014.1:0-71193 GCF_053761865.1 Enterococcus bulliens | reverse complement strand
AATTGGAGCTGTCCTTATGGACCTTCATGACGAATGGCTCAGTTCTACAAGAAAATATATTAAGTTTGATCAATGAGAGACCAGTAAAACATTGTATAGTATTTTACACAGGATTATGGACTTGACTCAAAAATTTCTTGAGGTTGTGTTTACATAAGCTATTTCATCAAGCAAAACTCCCAGATTTAGCTTATCATTCATAGAACTAAACAATTTCTTTAACATTTTATTAGTCTTATCATGAAAAAAAGCTGAATTTATCTCAATCTTGTATTCTCTTTCTACTGAATCTTTCATAGATAAAATAATACTAATAAACTTTTTTCTTTGTACTTCAGAAAACCTATCCCCTAATCTATTTGTTATTTGAATTCCCTCGTCATTAATTACATTTTTACAATTTTGGTTGTCTGTTTCAATTTGACTAATCTTATCTACACTAACTTTATCTAAATTAGACTTAATTAAACTAGACTGATTTAATCTTAACTGGGTTTCACTTTGGTAGTCACTTGACATACCTGCTGAATACCACTTATCAAAAAGATCTTTTTTTAATATCTCAGTCTGCTTTTTATCTAATATTTGTTTTATTGGTGCTTCTGGAATCTTATTAAAAAAATCTGGATTCATATTTAATAACTGATTATGATAAATTGACGCCTTATATCTATCATTCCTAATATACTGATTTTGTAGCCAGTGAGGTAAAAAAGCTAACCAGTCCCCGTTCAAAAAAAATATAAATCCTTTTGTTAATAGTACTTTAACATCATCTTCTGGAGTACCAAGCATTTGTGAATATGGAAAAACTTCAACTATCCCATCATCATCTGCATTGACGTTTAAATATACATACAATAATTTCGCTGAATCTGACATTTTCATAAAGCTTGCACTACTAATAAACGCTTTCGATAACATTCTTTTTTCTGCCATTTATTCATCTTCTTTCTATGAAATGTTACAATAGAAACAAATAAAATTTCTAAAATCTTTATTTAAGAATGCTCTTGACTGTCTACCAAAACGAACAAGAGCATTTTTTAATTTAACTACTAATATCATCAATAGCTTTTTAACCTCTTTAGCATAAATTCATTCACTGCTTTCTTAGAATAAAATTTTCTTCTTCCGAGAGTCGCAACTGGTAATCCTTCATTTCTAACCGCTTCTTTTAAGAAATTCTCACTTACGTTTAAATAATCACTCATTTCTTTCTGATTCAAATATTCTCTTGTGCTACCTGTATTCTGTCCTGCTCTTTCTATGGCCGTCATAGCAATTTTGTAAAACTCTTTTAAAAATATTTCTTGTTGTTCTTCTGAAATCATTAGTTTAATTGACTCCATGTACCTCTCTCCTTTCAATTGATTATTCTCTAATCCCTCTACCTGCTATAAAAAGTCATATAAATATAAAATTACGACATATATGCGACTTTTGTAAATATAGTTTAACATCATTTAATATATCATTCAATAGTAAATGCGACTTTAATATGACATTGATACCATTTGATGTTAAAATACTAATGAGGTGATATTTGTGAATCAAAACCAAAATGAACTATTAAAAAGAAAATTAAAAGTTCTTAGGAATAAGAATCAACTCACATTAGAAGAATTAGCTAGCGAAATTGGTATGTCATATATGAGTTTATCAAGGTTTGAGACTGGGAAAAGAATTCCTAGTGATAAGACATTAAAAAAAATCGCAAATTTTTATGATATTCCTGTCAGCTATTTTTTAGAACAAGATTACTTTACTTATGATAATTATGGTGTAAACATTATTAAATTAAACAGTGTTTATGATGACTCTATTCTTGCTTTTCCAACAGGCATAGATGATAAATATAATACTTATCGTTTAAAGTTTTCAGGAACAAAAAACGAATATTTACATATATATCAAGAAATTGGGGAATATTCACTAACTGGAATAGGACACCAATTTCTTAATTTAGATCAAAAAAATGTAATGGATTTAATATTAGAGATATATGAAAAAGCACGAGTTATTTACGATAAAATTACCAGTGTAATAATCTACACATCTATTAATAATTCACAAGAGATTGAAACAATAATATTTGATAATACGATTAATGAAGAACAAATACTTAAAGATTTTAGTGGTAATATTGATTCTTCTAACATTATTTTTGGTAATAACGATACAATTTTCCTTAATACATTCATTGAAAATACATTTAACAAGGTCATTACTTTAGATTATGGTGTTTTAGACTATAATTATTTAAAAAAATTATATTGCAATAAACATTAAAACAATTGATTCTTCAAATAACTTCTCTACCTGCAAAATGAAGTAAAGGAGAGAATCAATATGGCAACATTTTTTAATTACAAACTTAAAAATGGAGACAAGTATTGGGGATTTGAAACTTATTTAGGGAAAGATCCTCGAACTGGGAAAGATATTAGGACCAAAAGAAGACGTTTTAAGACGAAAGCTGAAGCTCAAAGTGCTTTAAACAAGCTTTTAGTTGAGTACAAAGAACAAGAAGAATTTCGTATCAATGTCACAACGTTTGAAGAGTTATATGAATTATGGATAGATAACTACCGAATGAGAGTTAAACCCTCTTCTGTCGCAGTTGCACAACGTTTCTGTAAGAATCATATCCTACCTGCTTTCGGTAAAATGAAACTAGATAAAATCACCGTTAGCTATTGTCAGCAACAAGTCAATGTATGGCATGGAAAACTCAAACAATATGCTTTTCTCAGAAAAACTACCGCTCAAATATTCAAGTTTGGCGTAGCTATGGAAGTCTGTAAAAGTAATCCAATGTCTAAAACCTTACTCCCTCGAAAAATTGAAGAAGAACAACCGATTAAATTTTATACAAAAGATCAGTTAGTTTTATTCTTAGATAATGTTCAAAAGAATAATAGTACAAAACTATATACCTTCTTCCGCTTACTAGCCTTTACAGGTATGCGTAAAAGCGAAGGATTAGCCCTTCAGTGGGAAGATATAGATTTCTTCAATAAAACCCTTAAAATCGGTAAAACAGTCGCTCAGGACGAATTTCAGAAGGTAGTCCTACAAGTCCCAAAAACAAAAAGTTCTACTAGAACAATCAAACTGGATGATTTAACGCTTAAACAGTTAAGAATATGGAAACAAGAGCAAATGGAAACAATGTTAATGTATGGATTTAATACCAATTCACCTGAACAATTTGTTTTCACAACCAAAGATAATAATTTGTATTACCCTCAGGCTGTAAATGACTGGCTAAATTGGATTTACAAAAAATCGCCAATGGATTTACAAATTACCCCTCATGGATTTAGGCATACTCATTGTAGTTTGCTATTTGAAAGTGGGGCTTCTATCAAAGAAGTTCAAGAACGTTTAGGACATAAAGATATAAAAACAACCATGAATATCTATGCCCACGTCACACCACAATCTATCAAAGAAACTGGGGATCGATTTGCTAAATTCATGGGAATGTAGCTCAAACGTACCCAAAAGCGTATCCAAAATAATTTTTGACAAAAAGAAAAAGCTCTAAACGCTGATTTAACAACGTTTAGAGCTTTTATATAGAAACTATCCTACACTACCTTCCATTTCATAGCTGATCAAACGGTTTAGTTCGACTGCGTATTCCATTGGAAGTTCTTTAGTAAATGGTTCTACAAATCCCATGACGATCATTTCAGTCGCTTCGGATTCAGATAGACCACGACTCATCAAGTAGTACAATTGTTCTTCTGAGATCTTCGATACTTTAGCTTCATGCTCTAAAGACACTTGGCTGTTGTGGATCTCATTGAACGGGATCGTATCTGATTTTGATAGGTCATCCATGATGATCGTATCGCATTCGATATGCGAGATCGAGCCGGCACTTTTCTTACCGAACGTTACTTGTCCACGATAGTTCACTTCACCGCCGTCTTTAGCGATCGATTTTGAGACGATCGAACTTGACGTGTTTGGTGCGTTATGGATCATTTTCGCCCCAGTATCTTGAATCTGTTTTGCGCCAGCAAACGCGATCGATAACATCGTACCACGTGCGCCTTCACCTTCAAGATAGACACTTGGGTATTTCATCGTCGTTTTCGCACCTAGGTTTCCATCGATCCATTCAACCGTTGCGCCTTGTTCAGCACGCGCACGTTTGGTTACCAAGTTGTAGACGTTATCTGACCAGTTTTGGATGGTCGTGTAACGACAATACGCATCTTTTAACGTAAAGATCTCGACGATTGCTGCGTGTAGACTATTCGTCGAATACGTTGGTGCTGTACAGCCTTCGACATAATGCACACTTGCGCCTTCATCGACTACGATCAAGGTACGTTCAAATTGTCCCGTATTTTCAGCATTGATCCTAAAATACGTTTGTAGCGGTACATCGACACGTACGCCTTTTGGTACATAGATAAACGTTCCACCTGACCATACAGCTGAGTTTAGCGCGGCCAATTTATTATCTGTTGGTGGGACTAATTTAGAAAAGTATTGCTTGAAGATCTCTGGATATTCTTTTAAGGCCGAATCGGTATCGGTAAAGATAATCCCTAATTTTTCAAACTCTTCTTTCATATTGTGGTAGACCACTTCTGATTCATACTGCGCTGAAGCTCCAGCTAAGTATGCGCGTTCTGCTTCTGGGATTCCGATCCGTTCAAAAGTCTCTTTGATTTTTTCTGGTACATCGTCCCAATCGCGAGCCGGTTTGTCACTGGATTTTTGGTAGTATTTGATGGCATTAAAATCGATATCTGATAGATCTGGTCCCCAGTTTTGCATGGGCATTTTGTGAAATGCTTCTAGTGAACGTAGACGAAAATCTAACATCCATTCTGGTTCTTCTTTTACGCGTGAGATCTCACGGACGATCTCTTCTGTCAGACCTTCTCCGGTCGTAAAGACAGGTTTGACATCATCGTGGAATCCGTATTTATATTCTTCTAATTCAGGTACGCCCATTTGATTCACTCCTCTGTAATGTTATGGATATAGCCACTTTCACCGATCCCGCTTTCTAGATCTTAAAGGGCTTTTTCAAGTGCTTTCCAAGCTAACGTTGCGCATTTGATCCGTGCGGGGAATTTTGCGACCCCACCAAGCATCGCGGCATCGCCTAATCCATCTAAGTCATCAACGTCTTTGCCTTGAACCAATTTTGAAAAATCAGTTGCCAAGTGTTGGACTTCATCCAAGTTTTTACCTAAAACGGCATCGGTCATCATCGACGCACTGGCCGTACTGATCGAACAGCCATTACCAGAAAAGGCGATATTTTTAATGCGATCGTTTTCTAGTTCTAACTCTAAATGAATCACATCACCACATGTGGGATTGTTCATCTCGATCTGATGGTCTTTGTTATCGAGTGTGCCATGATGATGCGGATGGCTTGAATGGTCTAAAATCACTTGACGATATAAATTATCTAATTTAGAAAGTGCCATGTTGGAAAAACTCCTTTGTTGCCTGGATGGCGGCTAAGAAGACATCGCATTCTTCTTTCGTATTGTAAAAATAAAAACTCGCACGTGCAGTCGACGAAACATTTAAACGTTTCATTAAGGGTTGCGCACAGTGGTGTCCGGCACGTACCGCAACACCTTCCATATCAAGGGCCGTCGCGATATCGTGTGGATGGATCCCATCGATCGTAAAACTGATCACACCAGTGTGCTTTTCTACATCTTCTGGTCCATAGATCGTCACACCATCGATTGCCGCAAGTTTTGGTAAAACATAGGCTACTAAACTGGCTTCATATTCATGGATCGCATCGAGTCCGATTGCTTGTAAGTACTTGATCGCAGCCGCTAGACCGATCGCTCCAGCCATATTTGGCGTACCAGCTTCAAATTTCCATGGCAATTCTTTCCAGGTACTATCTTGAAGTTCGACAAAATCGATCATCTCACCGCCAAATTCGACCGGCTCCATTTGTTCGAGTAAAGCACGTTTTCCATAAAGTATACCGATCCCTGTTGGTCCACATAGTTTGTGGCTACTAAAGGCAAAAAAATCGACATCTAGTGCTTGGACATCGACTGCCATATGTGGTGTCGATTGTGCCCCGTCAACTACGATCACTGCTTGATGTGCGTGTGCCCATTGTGCGAGTTGGTGGATCGGATTGATGACACCTAAGACATTTGACGCATGCGTAATCGACACGATCGCCGTTTTGTCATTGATCTTTTCTTTAGCGTCTGCTAGATCTAGTTCGCCGTTTTCTGTGATCTCAATATAGCGCAGTGTCGCATTTTTTCGTTTGGCTAATTGTTGCCAAGGGATGATATTGGAGTGATGTTCCATATAAGAGATCAAGATCTCATCGCCTTCATTCACAAATGCACCATAGCTTTGCGCGACCCAGTTTAAACTCGTCGTCGTTCCTCTCGTAAATAAGATCTCCGCTGTGTCTTTGGCATTAATAAAGCCCCGCACCGTCTCGCGTGATCCTTCATACGCTTTCGTTGCCCGTTCGGCTAGTGTATGCACGCCACGATGGACATTGGCATTATCATAATGATAATACCGGTCCATCGCATCAAGTACTGCTTGAGGTTTTTGAGTCGTTGCCGCATTGTCCAAATATACCAATGCTTCATCATTGACGGTTTGATCTAGGATCTTAAAGTCCTTACGAATCTCATTGGCATCGAACATACTATAACTTCCCTTCGATAACGTCCACTAATTCTTTTTGGACTGCTTTGATTGGGATCGCCGTTAAGACTGAACCTAAGAATCCACGGATCACTAAACGCTCAGCTTCTGCTTTTGGAATCCCACGACTTAATAAATAATACATTTCATCCGGATCCACGCGACCTACGCTGGCTGCATGTCCTGCGGTTACTTCATTTTCATCGATCAATAAAATCGGATTGGCATCGCCACGGGCTTGGTCAGAAAGCATCAAGACACGACTTTCTTGTTGCGCATCAGCGCCTTTTGCCCCTTTTAAGATATGACCGATCCCATTGAACGTTAAGGTTCCTTTTTCACGAATCACACCATGTTGTAAAATGTGGCCGATCGAATGTTTCGCTTTATTGGTCACACGTGTATCGATTGCTTGAACTTGACGTCCGGCACTGATCGCTACGGCTTTGACCTCAGCATGTGACCCTTCCCCGACTAGATCGGAATCAAAATCTGCGATCACATTGCCATCATTTAAGACACCGATCGCCCAATCGATTGACGCATCACGCATCAAATAGCCACGACGGTTCATATACGTCGATACTTGTTCGCCTAGTTGATCGATTGCTGAGAATTTGATTTTTGCTCCAGCTTTGGCGATCACTTCAACGATGATATTCGCTGACGCTTTGACTGCTGCTTCTCCAGTCGTCATAAAACGTTCTAAATAACTAAACTCACTATTTTCTTCACCAACGATCAATACGTGTTTAAAGAAATGCGCTGGATTGTTGGCTTGTTGATAAAATAGAGCTTCTAGTGGTTGCTCGATCACCACGTTTTTAGGTACGTAGACAAAAAGCCCACTTGTTAAAAAGGCGATATGCGCTGCGGTTAATTTGTCTTCGTCTAGTTTCACGGCTTTGGTCATCAAGTACTCTTTGACAAGTTCTGGATGTTCACTTGCTGCGGTAAAGAGATCAGTAAAGATCACACCTTGATCGATCAAGTCTTGTGGCAATTGTTCAAAGACTGTGATTTCATCTTGTTGGACAAGTAACGGATGATCCGCTAGTGCATCAAATGAAGGCACATTGGCTTCAACTTGGCTTTCTCCTTGTAGTGTTGCTTCATTGATCTCAAAGAGCGGCCAACGTTCAAAGCGCACACGCTCGATCTTAGGTAATGCAAGTGTGTCGACAACATCTAGCGCTTGTTTTCGTAAGTCAGTTAAAAATGCAGGTTCTTCACGTAATGCAGCATAGGTCATGACTGCATCAAGGTGTGCTTGTAAGTCTTTTTTCATCTGCAATCTCCTCCTTACGCTTCTTCTTCTTTATAGTCGATTCCTAATTCTTTACTGATTCCAGCATATCCTTCAGCTTCTAAACGACGGGCTAGATCCGCATCTCCTGTCATCACGACACGGCCTTCCATCATAATATGCACCACGTCTGGTGTGATGTAGTTTAATAAACGTTGGTAATGGGTAATGATCAATGAACCAAAGTTTTCGCCACGCATTTCATTGATTCCACGTGCTACGACTTTTAAAGCATCGATATCCAGACCTGAATCGATCTCATCTAAAATGGCAAATGTTGGTTCTAACATCAACAATTGTAAGATCTCATTACGTTTTTTCTCCCCACCTGAGAATCCTTCATTTAAATAGCGTTCTGCCATTTCTTCAGGCATATTTAATAGATCCATTTTTTGGTCTAGTTTTTTAATAAATTGCATCACAGAGATTTTATCGTCTTCATCGCGTTTAGCATTGATCGCCGCGCGCATGAATTCCGCATTGGTGATCCCTGGAATCTCACTTGGGTATTGCATCGCTAAAAATAATCCTAAGCGTGCACGTTCATCTACTTCAAGCTCTAATATATTTTCGCCATCGAATAAAATTTCACCTTGTGTCACTTCATAGTTTGGATTACCCATGATCGCTGCTGACAAAGTCGATTTACCGGTCCCATTTGGTCCCATGATGGCATGGATCTCTCCTGTATTGATAGTTAAATTGACCCCTTTTAGGATCTCTTTATCTTCGATTGAAACATGTAGATCTTTGATTTCTAAAACTGACATGTAATTCCCTCCAATGGCTTTTATATTCTCTCTCATTGTAGACTAATTGAGAATGAACTTCAATCGCAACAAGACGAAAATTTGCGAAAGTTTCTGTTTTATTGCGAATCAAGTACAAAAAAAACGTTAAATAGCTAATTAAAGCTATTTAACGAATAATAATCATTCTTAAGAAAAAAAGGACGTGATTTTCTTCATCACTTGTTTGAAGAAAGAAGATGCTGCTTTGGTTTCAGTACTTAGATCATGTGCTTTTTCGATCGTGTCTTCACTAGCAATCACGACTGTTGGTGTTTTAGCTAAATAGCCTAACGTATTACTGGATAGTGTAACACTAGCTTGGCCGATTTGTTGTCCGCTGGCGATTGGTGCTACAAGCGTTTCTTGATTGAAAATAGGTGTGACCTCAAGCGTTCCAGGATCTGCTTGTTGATCCCATAATCGCAAGTCAGTCGTACTGTAAACATGAAGTACATCTTGCTTTCCCTCTTTGATCGTAATTGTTTGATCAAGTGGTGTATTAGCTGTCAGTACTTGTTTATTCACAAATCGACCTTTGATATAATCAAGTAATCTCGCGGTTTCTGTAAATCGTTTTTCAGCAAGTTCAAGTCCATCAGTCACGTCGTAGACAGCAGTTAGGATCTCTTGACCATCGATGATCGTACTTGCCACAAAACAAGCACCCGCTAAGTCCGTTGTTCCAGTTTTCAGCCCGTTAACACCTTCATATGTAAACGGTAAGCTAGGTAACATTTGATTGGTATTGGTTATCGTCACACTTTCTGTTGGCGTAGAATAAAATTCATAAGTCGGTGTTTGCGTGACAGTCAATACATCTGGAAAATCCAGTACTAAATGACGCGCGACGATCAACATATCTTTTGTCGTCATCTGATTTTCATCAGTTAGTTGCGATCCTGGATAACGCGCATCACCCAGATATTCATTTGGTAAGCCCGTGCTGTTTACGATGAGACCGTCTGTGATCTGCCAAGAAGCTAATTTAGCTCGCATCTGGTCGACAAATGCCGCTTCACTTCCAGCTATGTGCTCTGCTAAAGCCAAAACGGCTGCATTTGCTGATTCTAAAAAACCAGCATAGATCAAACTTTCCACACTATATGTCTGATCTTCATAAAGCGCCACGTTTGATAGATCAGGATCTAGACTTAAAGCAGATACTTGTGGTGAAATCGCTACTTGATCTGTCAATTGAATATGTTGTTGTGCTAGTTGTTCATAAATCAAATACATTGAGAGTAATTTTGTTGTCGAGGCGATAGACAACACTTCAGAGCTATTTTGTTCAAATAAAATCTGTCCGGTATTTGCATCAACCGCCATTGCCCCTTTAGCATCGATATGGAATTCTTGTGCTTGCGTGACTGTCGTCAAACTAAAATACAGACAGATCCCCAATAGGACGCTTGTTATTATCTTTTTTTTCATTTAGATCTCCTACACTTTTTTAATAAATACATGTCCACACTTCGAACAAGTTACTTTGATCTTCCCTTTGCCTTTTGGAGCTCGTAATTTCTGATGACAGTTCGGACATTCAAAATAGAGTTGTGTGACTCTTGATTTTTTTTGACGGCGCTTGAATAATTTCGTATCCAATGCTTGTAATCTTTCTTGTACTTTTTTATTTTCATTCAAACGCACATAGATTCGTTTTGAAAAAAAACGATACAAAACATAGATCACGATCAGGATAACGATAAAGCGTAAGAAACTCATAGAGTTAAAGGCGCTTAATAACCATAAGATCAAAGCGAGGACGATCAATACTCGATTCAAAAAATCAAAGCGACCATAACGACCACGCATCAAGTTTTGATAAGCTTGAATAAATTTCATTTAGTTGCTCCTTTTTCATTCGATTCTGTTTATTTTAGCATAGTTTTCTGCTTGGAAAAATAAAAATCTGGTTTTTTAACTTGACAAGACAGGCAGAAAACGATTAAATTGAACACGTTGTTGAAAAAAGAATAAAGCGAGGAATTACATGAAAGCAAAATGGGGACTAGCATTACTTGCACTAACAACTTTGGGTGTCTTGAGCGCATGTTCAAGCCAAAACGATTCATCTTCTTCATCTGATAAGAATTGGGATGCAATCGAGAAAAACAAAACATTGACGGTCGCAACATCAGGAACTCTTTATCCGGCATCATACCACAATGACAACAACGATTTAGTGGGATATGATATCGATGTGATCAAAGAAGTAGCCAAACGGATGAACGTCACACCAAAATTTGTCGAATACAATGTCGACGGAACACTTGCCGCGGTTCAAAACGGATCAGCAGATCTAATCGCAAATGACATGGGTGTCAACAAAGAACGTGAAAAACAATTCACTTTGAGTACACCGATCAAATATTCATTCGGTAGCATGATCGTGAGAAAAAGCGATGATTCCGGTATCAAAGATTTTGACGATCTAAAAGGAAAAAAAGCTGCTGGTGAAGCCACCACCAACTATATGAAAATCGCAGAACAAATGGGCGCCACACTTGTCAACTATGACAACGCCACAAACGATCAATATCTAACAGATGTTGCAAATGGTAGAACCGACGTGATCTTAAATGATTACTATCTACAAAAAATGGCCATCGCCGCGATGCCAGACGTACCAGTAAAAATCTTACCTGGTGTATACTTCAACTTAGACTCTTCGGGGTTCCTCATGAAAAAAGAAAGTACTACATTGATCCAACATGTCAATGATACTTTAGCCGAAATGAAAAAAGACGGCACACTCCAAAAAATCTCAAACACTTATTACAATGCAGATATAACTGAAAAACCAAATGAAACAATCACAAAAACGTTTGAAGTGAACGATTGATGCGGGCAACTCTTTATGTACCTACGATCGACTTTAAATTGATTTTTGAGACGCTACCTTATGTTTTAAAAGGAATTCCTTATACATTAGGGATCGCTCTAGTCAGTTTTTTGATTGGAAATATCATTGCCATCATTTTAACGATTCTACTCGAACGGGCCATTGCACCGATTCGTTATGTCATTCGTTTTTATGTGTCGTTTTTACGTGGTATTCCGATGATCGTACTGTTGTTTTTATTTTATTTTGGTTTGCCGATTCAATTGACTGCGATCGAAGCAAGCTGTTTGAGTTTTTCACTTTCAAGCAGTGCCTTTTTGACTGAGATCTACCGTGGGGCTTTAGCTGGTGTGGATGTTGGACAGCGAGATGCTGGTTATTCGTTAGGGTTTACTTATAGCCAATTGATGCGAAAAGTTGTTTTTCCACAAGCCTTCGTAACTGCCGTTCCTGCTCTTGGAAACGTGGCGATGGATGTCTTAAAAGGAACTTCTTTGACTGCAATGATCTCGGTGCCAGATATTTTCCAACTAGCTAAAATCGTTGGTGGTCGTAAATTTGATTTCTTTAGTATGTATATTTTAGTCGGTGTCTTGTATTGGTTGATGTGTCTATTGATCGGTGCGATCCAAAAACGCGCGGAAGCCCGTTTACTAAAAAACATGGGAATCTCAGCTGAAGATGAACGCTAAATTCCAGAAGTGATCAGTTTTAAAAAATAAGCCACAACATTTTCGATAATAGGTTCATCTATTTCGGTAATGATGCGGCTTATTTTTTCTTGAATAGTATTTAGGGGTGTGGCAGATTTCTGTCACACCCCCCTTTTCCATACTTATTTTTTATCGTCTGCTTTAGGTGCAGCTTCTTCTTTTTTCTCTTCAGGTTTTTCTAACAATACTTTACGTGATAAGTTTACACGTCCTTGACGATCGATCTCAGTGACTTTCACTTCGACTTCATCTCCAAGTTTCAATACGTCTTCAACATTATTTACACGTTCATGCGCAATTTGAGAGACGTGTAGTAGACCATCTTTTCCTTTGATCAAGTTCACGAATACTCCAAATTTTTCAACACGAACGACTTTACCCATGTAGATCTCACCGACTTTGACTTCTTTAGTCAATTCTTCGATGATTTCGATCGCACGTTTGATCATCGCCGCATCAGCTGAAGCGATCGACACATTACCGTCTTGATCGATATCGATCTTCACACCAGTTTCTTCGATAATCTTATTGATCGTATCGCCACCTTTACCGATCACATCTTTGATCTTAGATGGTTCGATTTGGATCATTTCGATCTTCGGAGCATACTCACTTAATTCTTCGCGAGGTGCGGCAAGTGTTGATGTCAATTCTTCTAGAATTTCCATACGTGCTTGTTTAGCTTGGTCTAATGCTTCACGTAAGATTTGTTCTGTGATCCCTTGGATTTTGATATCCATTTGTAAGGCCGTAATTCCATCTTTTGTTCCAGCAACTTTAAAGTCCATGTCTCCTAAGTGATCTTCTAGACCTTGGATATCTGTTAAGATCGTATAGTTTTCACCATCAGAAACTAATCCCATGGCAATACCCGCTACAGGTGCTTTGATCGGTACACCAGCATCCATAAGTGCTAATGTTCCTGCACAAATACTTGCTTGTGAAGAAGAACCATTTGATTCTAATACTTCAGCAACTAAACGAATTGTGTAAGGAAATTGTGCTTCGTCAGGAATCACTTGTGCTAAGGCACGTTCGCCTAATGCACCATGTCCGATTTCACGGCGACCTGGTGAACCTGCACGACCTGTAGATCCTACAGAAAATTGAGGGAAGTTATAGTGATGGATGAATCGTTTAGACTCTTCCACACCTAGACCATCAATGATTTGGTGTTCTCCTAAAGGTGCTAGTGTACAAGTAGATAATGCTTGTGTTTGTCCACGCGTGAATAGACCTGAACCATGAACACGTGGCAATAATTTAACTTCTGAAGCCAGTGAACGGATCTCATCTAATTTACGACCATCCGGACGGATTTTATCGATCGTAATCAATTCGCGTACCACATCTTTTTCAAGATCTTCTGCGATTTGTTTGATTTCTTTTGTCATACGTGCTGCTTCTTCAGCTTCTAATGCTTCTGCTTTTTCGGCATAGATTTCTTTAACGGTTTCTTTCACACGTTCGATTTCTTCTTCACGTGCTAATTTTTCTTCGGTCATAACGGCCGTTTTCATTGTTTCATAATACGCGTCATAAACTTCTTTAGAAAGATCGGCGTCCACTTGTAAAAGTGTGACATCCATTTTTTCTTTTCCAACAGCTACTACGACTTCTTCTTGGAATGCAACGATTTCTTTGATCGCTTCATGACCAAATAATAATGCATGTAACATATCTGTTTCTGATACTTCTTTAGCACCAGATTCTACCATGTTGATCGCTTTACTTGTTCCAGCAACGGTCAATTGGATATCTGATTGTTCGTTTTGTTCTACTGTTGGGTTTAATACGTATTCGCCATTTACACGACCTACGTCTACTCCAGCAATCGGTCCATCAAATGGGATATCTGAAATCGCCAACGCCAATGAAGAACCTAACATTGCTGCCATCGATGGAGAGCAATCTTGTTCCACACTCATCACGATATTGGTTACTTGGACTTCATTACGGAAACCTTCAGCAAACATCGGACGAATCGGACGGTCGATCAAACGCGCTGTTAGTGTTGCATCGGTACTTGGACGACCTTCACGTTTGATAAAACCTCCAGGGATTTTTCCTACTGCATACATTTTTTCTTCATAATTGATTGTTAATGGGAAGAAATCTGTATCTTTTGCTTGTTTTGAGGCTACAGCTGCACTTAACACGACTGTATCGCCATAGCGGACTAATACTGCTCCGTTGGCTTGTTTGGCTAGTTGATTGACTTCAACTGATAAAGGGCGACCGCCCCAAGTTGTACTAAATACTTGCTTTGTCATAACTTCTCCTTTTCTGCTATGCGTTGCGTCTGCTACTAAACAAATGAAAACACAAAATTTTTTTAAGCTTTCATTTGGTTAGTAGTGCGCGTTTCACACGATCATAGCGGGGGTTTTTATCAAAAAAAAGTGAGATTCGCTTGAACCTCACTTTTTTCATTCGCTTGATTAACGACGTAATCCTAAAGATTGGATCAATTCACGGTAGCGAGCTACGTCATTGTTACGTAGGTAAGCTAATAAGTTACGACGGTGACCAACTTTTTTCATTAGTCCACGTTGTGAATGGTGATCTTTTTTGTGTTCACGGATGTGTTCGTTTAAAGTGTTGATTTCTTCAGTCAATACAGCGATTTGTACTTCTGGAGAACCAGTATCTCCTTCGTGACGTGCATATTGAGCGATGATTTCGTTTTTGCGTTCTTTTGAAATTGCCATTTGTAATTCCACCTCTTCATAATATTTCCCAGCGACTGAGTAAAACGTTGGTGATTCGTCAAACCAAGACGTGGGTTGTGTTTTCACACATTACTACTTTACTTGATTCTACTAAAAAATGCAAGTTTGATTATTCGATTTTACGTGCTTCTATCTGCTCTTCTTCATATAGATTAGAAACCGTTTTGTACCACTCAAAAATATGTGTGATCACAACTTTAGCGGCTGCATAAACTGGAATTCCTAAAATCACACCGGCTAATCCGAATAATTTCCCAGATGTTAATAACACAAATAAAATCGTAACTGGATGGATCGATAGCTGACTCCCTAAAACCAATGGTGAGATCAAACGCCCTTCAATCGTTTGCTCGACTACAAATACGATTAAAACTTTCACAAGTAAGATCGGTCCTCCGACGATACCTAGAAAAACAGCGGGAACCATCGCCAAAAATGAACCTAAATAAGGAATCAAGTTTAACGCACCGGCTACGATACCTAATGTGATCGCATAATCTAACCCAATGATCGAAAATAAGATCATAAAGATCACGGCAACTAAAAAGGCGACAGTAAGTTGTCCTCTAATATAAGAAGAGACTTGATCATTCATTTCTTTTAACACGACTAAAGTCGGTTGACGAAACTTTGTAGGTAAAAATTTAACCAGATATCCAGGTAATTTTTTCCCATCTTTTAATAGATAAAATAAGATAAACGGCATCGTGATGATCGCAACAGTGATCGTAGCGACTGCGCCAAAGAAATTACCGATATTTTGAAACGTACTTTTAGAAACATTTTTTGCTACATCTGTGATCGAAGAAATCAATTTTTCACTAGACGAAGCGACTTGTTCTTGAAATTGTTTGAAGATCGGATCGGAAAAAACCTCATCGATCCCTTTTTCAGCTGCTGTCATATAAGATGGAAAATTATCGATAAAACTGACCGTCTGATCACGGATCTCTGGGATGATCACCACGACTCCCCATACGATCAATCCAATCACTACCACAAATAAGAACAGAATACTATACAGACGTTTGACACCCTTCTTTTCTAGAAAGTCTACAGCAGGATTCATCAAATAATACAAAATCCCAGACAATACGATCGGTAAGCCGACTACTGATAAAAATTGACCTACTGGTTCAAACAGATAGGCTACCTTTGTAAACGTAAAAATAATCAAGAGTAACAATAAAACAACTAATAGAGATGTCACAACCTGATTATTTAAAAACCACTTCCAAAACCAAGAAGTCGGTCGTTGTGTTGTCGATTTTGATTGCTTATCCAATCAAATTCCCCCTTTGCGACGATTTGTTTCATTATAGCATATTCTTTATTTGTGAACGCTTTTTTAGCGAGTCTGCACTTCATATGGTACAATAACGTTATCTTTGATTACAGGAGGCATACGAATGATTGAAAATTTTTTATTAGGTACGTATACAAAACGTGAAAGTGAAGGGATCTATGAGATCGCTTTAGATACTGACAAAAAGGAACTGACTGACTTGACTCTTTTAACAAAAGAAAGCGGTCCTACTTACTTAGCCAAAAGTGACGCTGGAAATCTTTATACGGTCACTTCAATCGATGGTAAAGGCGGTATCACAGCTTACGATGCTTCTTTCAATTCATTAAACTCAGTAACTGCTGAAGGAGCTTCACCTTGTTATGTCGCAGTCGACGAGCCTCGCCAACTTGTGTATGGGGCAAATTACCATAAAGGTGAGATCACCGTTTATCAAATCAATAAAGATGGTTCTTTGACTTTAACGGATTCTGTGATTCATACTGATGAAGTTGGTCCTCATGAAAATCAAGATCATGCACATGCTCATTATGCTGACTTGACACCTGATCAACGTTTAGTAGCATGTGATCTAGGAACAGATCGTGTGTATACTTATGATGTATCCAATGAAGGAAAATTGACGTTAGTCTCTACGTATAAAGCAGAACCAGGAACTGGTCCACGTCATATCACGTTCCATCCAACTAAACCTATTGCTTACTTATTTGGTGAATTGGATAGCACTGTAACGGTCTTAAGTTATGACGAAACGACTGGTGCCTTTGCACAACAACAAAAAATTTCGACGCTTCCAGAAGGTTACGATGCCTTTAACGGTGGCGCAGCGATCCGCGTGTCAAAAGATGGACGCTTTGTCTATGCATCAAATCGCGGGCATAACTCGATCGCTTTATTTAGCGTAAACGAGAATGGCCAATTGACGTTTGTCGAACGCGTTGCTAGTGAAGGAGATATTCCACGCGATTTCAACTTCAATCAAACCGAAGACTTTATTATCTGTGCACATCAAAACTCAGATAACTTGACGTTATTTGCTCGTGATGCAGATACTGGTAAATTGACCGTAGTTCAAAAAAATGTTTACGCACCAGAATGTGTCTGCGTAGCATTCGCCTAAAAGGAGACGACTTATGTTTGGTAAAACCCCTCAAGAATTGATCGTAAAAGATTTTTCAAATATCTATAATAAATGTCACGCAGTGAGCGAATTGGTTACGACCAGAAGATTCAATGAACAATTAGCGATCTTAACGACTGCAGAGATTTATGCGATCGCTGAAAAAGCTTATGTACGGTGTGATGTATTTCCTGAATTACAAACACAAGAAATCTCAGATTTTGTCAATGCGTTTGATACCTTCTATTTTGAACTAAAGCAAGTCTTATTCCACGACAACGATGATTTTGACTCTTTACGAAATCGTGTCCGTCAAATGAGAGAAGCATTTGAAATCGTCAATGATTCGTTCAACTTATTATAGGATGTGAGTAGTGATGACTAAAGAAGAAGTCTTGGCTCGTTTACAAAAAGAGCTAGAACTCCCACGATTGACCATCAAGCTCGATGAAAAAAGTTATACTGAAACAGACTATCAAGTACTCAAACAACAACTTTTGTCTTATTTCGAAGACTACGTTCGACAAGTTGAAAATTAAAAAAGGCTGTGACAGATTTCTGTCACAGCCTTTTTAGAATACAAAAAAAACCACTAGGTTGGTTAGGCCCAGCGGAAAAAAGGAGTATTTACTCATTGGGATGAGTAAATATAATAAAAAGGTTATTGTTGGTTATAGACTTATTATACGCAGAATTTACTGACTTACTTGAAAATAAGCTAATAGTTTCATTAAATTCTTCTCGTTTTTATTGCATGATTTAGCGCATCAACATTTGTGTCATTTTTTGGATGCTAACAGCAATTTCATCTGTCGCTTGATCTTGTTTGGCTTCTGCTGCATTAAAAGCCTCGATATCTACTTTTGGTTGTAGACTCAAAACCATCTCTTCACACCCTGCCACATAGGCCATATACGAGCGTTCGAATTTTTTATGGATCCCTAGGATACGTGCTGGCGGGCGTAACGTGCTGATTTGTTCTAGCATCAATTTGTATTTATCCGTCCCACCTTGAAATTCAGCTACGATCTCGGCTAAGCGTTCTTGCGATAATTCTGCTGTTTTATGATCATCGATCGCTGTACGGATCTCTTCAAAAGAAGGATTTAATGTAGTGCCGATCTTTTCTGTATCATTTACGATCGTGTTGACCATTGAAATATAATAACCTAAATCTGGTTTTTTCATGTTGTTCTTCCCTTCTATCTTGTTTCTAAAATTATTCTACCGTGTTTTATATCCACACGCAAACGAAAAAGGGAATGTGACAAAAGTCTATCACATCCCCTAAAAATTAAATCAACAGCGTTCCAGAAGTAGCACTTTTAAACTAGGCTGCTTTTTTACGCAATACTAGTTTAGCGATTTCCATTAAAACAATCGCTCCGATCGCTAAAGCAATCGATGCAAAGAATTCTGGTAACCCAAAGGTAGTTGGAATCGAGAAGATCCCGCGAACACCTGGTAATAAAGTAAAGGCATATAAAGCACCACAGAAGGTAATCGCATAAAGTACTGCTTTGTTACTAAAGAATCCTGCTCCGATAGCTGTTTGGATATTCGAACGAGCTGGTAAAATCTGTAATGTACGCGCCAAGATCAAAGTTGAAAATGACATGGCCACGCCTAATTCCATCGACTGTTGCATTCCGATAAACTGTGCGATGATTACAACTGCTCCAATCAAGATCCCACGATACGTTACAGAGATCAAAGTATCGCCAGCAAAGATCCCTTCTTTAGGATCACGAGGTTTGCGGTCCATGATATTTGGCTCGGCTTTTTCCATTCCTAAAGCGATTGCTGGTACAGAGTCATTTACTAAATTGATAAACAACAATTGTAACGCTGTAAATGGATTGTTCCAGTCCATGACTAAAGCAAAGATGATCGCAATGATTGCACCTAAGTTTCCAGCAAATAAATAGGCAACAGATTTTTTGATATTGTCAAAGACCTTACGACCAACTCCGATCGCACGTACGATCGACGCAAAGTTATCATCAGTCAAGACCATTGCTGCGGCATCTTTAGCCACTTCAGTTCCTGTTCCCATAGCAATTCCGATATCTGCTTGTTTCAATGCTGGGGCATCATTTACTCCATCACCAGTCATTGCGGAAATATTGCCTTTGTTTTGCCATGCCCGTACGATACGGATTTTATTTTCTGGTGAAACGCGAGCATACACTGAAACTTTTTCTAGTGTTGCATTTAATTCTTCTTCAGATAATGCATCAAGTTCTGCTCCCGTCAATGCTTGATCGCCTTCTTCATATAACCCGATCTCTTTTGCAATCGCACGAGCAGTTGTCTTATGGTCACCTGTGATCATGATTGGTTTGATACCTGCACTTTTTGCTTGTTTGATGGCATCAAATACCTCTTCACGTGGTGGATCGATCATCGCAAGTAATCCCAAGAACGTGAAATTATTTTCATCATCCAACGTTACCTCATTTGTTTCGATCGGTTTATAGGCAAATGCCAAAACACGTAGCGCTTTATTTGAAAATTCTTCATTTTTTGCTTGTAAAACTTGGCGTGCTTGATCGTCCATTTCTTTGACTTCTGCTTGTTCTAGATAATGTGTACTTAAAGAGAAGATGATATCCGGTGCCCCTTTAGTCAACAACACTTTTTTTCCATCGATCTCATGCACTGTCGACATCAATTTACGATCAGAATCAAAAGGTAATTCAGCCAATCTTGGATAGATTTGACGCATTTCATCAGAAGACTGCGAAAGTTCATTGGCAAAGTCGATCAGAGCGATCTCAGTTGGATCCCCAATTTTTTTGCCTTCTTCATTGACAGAAGCATCATTGGCTAAGACGGCTGCTTGTAACAAGCGTTCTTCGTCTTTTTCTAAAGTATCTTTTCCAAATGAAGCTTCTCGGCCTAATAAATAGGATTCGACAACAGTCATTTTATTTTGTGTCAATGTACCTGTTTTATCGGTACAAATAATACTTGTTGAACCTAATGTTTCAACGGCTGAGAGTTTGCGGATAATTGCATGTTCTTTAGCCATCTGTTTTGTTCCCATCGATAATACGATAGTCACGATCGACTGTAGCGCTTCGGGAATCGCGGCTACCGCTACCGCTACGGCAAACATGAAGGCATTGATTACGCTTGGCCAAACATCACTTGGACCTTCGATAAAGATCCGCGCCAATTGGATTCCAAAAATAATGACAGACAACGCCAAGATCGCAAGACCTAATTTTTGTGAGAATTTGTCAAGATTGCGTTGTAACGGTGTTGCTGAAGTCGTTGCATTATTTAATAAATCGGCGACTTTTCCGATTTCCGTCGTGTTACCCGTATCCGTAACTAAAAATTTACCGCGTCCATAAACGACTAATGTCCCACTAAAGACCATATTGACACGGTCACCGACTTGCGCTGTCTGATGAAGTGTCGTCACTTCTTTTTCAGCTGGAACGGATTCACCTGTCAACATCCCTTCATCGACTTTTAAGCTTCCTGCTTCTAACAATCGACCATCTGCGGGAACAAAATCCCCCGCATCGAGTAAAACGATATCCCCTACGGCAACTTCACGAGCCGGGATCGTTGTAGCTTCATTGTCACGTAACACTTTAGCTGACGGGGAAGACAACTTTTTTAAAGCATCGAGTGAGTTTTCCGCTTTTTTCGTTTGGATCACGCTCACAACAGAATTTAGCAATAGTACCGCAAAAATAACTAATGATTCGATCGTTGAACCCATAATCATCTGCACAATCGCTACGATCAGTAAGACGATGACCATTGCGTCTTTGAACGTTTCCAGAAACAATTTCCAGACCGGTGTTTGTTCCTTAGCTTTTAGCTCATTGTACCCATCTTTTTCTAACTTTTCTTTGGCTTGCTGGCTGCTTAAACCTGTCTCACTAGTTTGAAACTCTGTGAGTAAGCTGTCTACCTCTTGTTGGTAATACGGTTTGTTTTCCAATGTTGATCCCTCCATTTGTTTGACTGCTGACGAAAATAAGAAAAGACCTAAGATAATCACTCGATTCTTACAATCAAATAATTATCTTAGGTCTTACCGTTTAAAATAATACCAGAAAACCGATCACTCGGTTAACTTACTGTTGATATTATCGCGACTTTCGCCACCAGTTACTCCCCTAAGAGTATGAATATTCTGTAATAAGAATAACAAACTTCTAAATAAAATGCAATTGAAACGATCAAAAAAGCTGAGTCGAATGACTCAGCTTTTTATTTAGGCAATGATCGAACCGTTTGGCATGCCTTTTGGCGCTTCGACTACTTGTAATTTTCCATTTGGATCTTCGGCAGATAAAATCATTCCTTGACTGATCAAGCCACGGATTTTGCGCGGTTTCAAGTTCGCTACGATCACGACTTTTTTCCCGATCAATGTACTTGGCGACTCATAATACTCTGCAATTCCAGATAAAATCTGACGATCTTGAACATCGCCAGCAGCTAAACGAAATTGCAACAATTTATCCGCACCTTTGACTTTTTGGCAATCAATGACTTCAGCGACCTTTAATTCGACTTTATCAAAATCCTCGTAAGCGATTTGTTTATCTTTAACTGAAATAAATTCAGTTTCTGCTGGATCCCATTTGACTGAAGCATCCGCACTTTGAGTTCCTTCAGCCATTTTTTCTTTGATGTAAGCTACTTCTTCTTCAATATCTAGACGTGGGAAAATCGGTGTTCCTTTTTCTACCACTTTGATATCTTCTGGAAATTCGCCAAAATGTAGACTCGTTAGATCTCCAGTGATCTCTTTTAATCCTAATTGTTCAAAGATTCTTGCCGGAGTTTCCGTCATGATTGGCTGTAACACTAAGGCAACTAGACGCAGTGACTCTGCTAGATGGATCATAACGCTATCTAATTCAGCTTGTTTGTCTTCTTCTTTTGCTAAGACCCAAGGTTGTGTTTCGTCGATATATTTATTTGCACGAGAAACAAGCGTCCAGATCTCTGCTAAAGCTGTCGAGAACTCCATTTTATCCATTGCTTCACGGTAACGACCGATTACATTAGCAGCTGTCGTGGATAGTTCGCTATCAAAAGCAGTTACTTTTGATTTATAGGTCGGTACTTGACCATCGCAATATTTATTGATCATCGCGATCGTACGATTTAGTAAGTTTCCTAAATCATTTGCTAGATCATAATTTACTCTTGAGACAAAATCTTCTGGTGTGAAAATCCCATCACTACCAAATGGTACAGAACGCAATAAGTAATAACGCAATGCATCTAAACCATAACGTTCGACTAACATTTCTGGATAGACGACATTCCCTTTTGATTTAGACATCTTGCCTTCTTTCATCAATAACCAGCCATGGCCAAAAATTTGCTTTGGTAATGGTAGATCTAATGCCATCAGCATGATCGGCCAATAGATCGTATGGAAGCGTACGATTTCTTTTCCAACCATATGGACATTTGCTGGCCAATATTTTTGGAACAATTCATCGTGATCCGTACCATAGCCTAAAGCAGAGATATAGTTTGCTAGTGCATCGATCCAGACATAAACGACATGTTTAGGGTCATTTTTAACTGGGATTCCCCAAGAAAATGTCGTACGTGATACTGCTAAGTCTTCTAAACCTGGTTTGATAAAGTTGTTGATCATTTCATTTTTACGTGATTCCGGACGAATAAACTCTGGGTGCTCTTCATAATAGGCCAATAAGCGATCTGCGTATTTACTCATTTTAAAGAAATAAGATTCTTCTTTGACTAACTCGACTTCATGTCCGCTTGGCGCTTTTCCGCCCGTTACATTGCCTTCATCATCGCGATAAACTTCAGCCAATTGCGTTTCAGTAAAAAATTCTTCATCAGAAACGGAATACCAACCTTCATATTCACCAAGATAGATATCGCCTTGGTCTAGAAGTTGTTGGAAGATTTTTTGAACTGTTTCTTTATGATAGTCATCCGTCGTACGAATGAATTTATCGTAACTAATATCTAGTGTCTTCCATAATTTTTGGACATCCGCTGCCATTTTGTCCACATATTCTTGCGGTTTGACACCTAGTTCAGCAGCTTTTGTTTCAATTTTTTGTCCGTGTTCGTCTACACCTGTTAAATAAAACACATCAAATCCCATCAAGCGTTTATAACGTGCAACTGCATCACACGCGATCGTTGTATATGAGTTTCCGATATGTAATTTCCCACTTGGATAATAAATCGGCGTTGTAATATAAAAAGTTTCCTTTTCAGCCATGCGTGAGCTTCCTCCTCTGTACTTCGAAAGTATTCTTCGATAGTATACCATATTTTAAATTTATCGTAGTCAAATTTCTCTGTATTTTCTCATTTTACCCTAGCATTTTTTTGTGTATCGTCGTTTTTTTGCTATAATAACAAAAAAAGAGAAGGGGCGAAAACATGCGTAAAAAACAGTCGATTTTTATTTTATCGCTAAGTGTGCTGACCGCGTTTCATATCGTGTTTGCAAATTTCTATCCACGCATCTATGGCTATATGAATGCACAAGACCGTTTGACTGCCTTTCTTAGTGTGTCGGTTATTATCCGCGGCTTGCTGTTGATTTTGATTTCGATCGCAGGCTTCACTTGTATTCGTGAAAACCGCCGATTATTGCCGATTTATCTTGGACTATTCTTAGTGAATCTTGTACTATTTTTCTTTATTTAATGAGTATCGACTTGATTTGAAAGGAGTACCGTATGCAATTTACAGATCGTGAGCAAGAAAAAGAATACTATGAACATCAGGCGACACAAGCGGAATTTTTAACTTGGTATCAGCAACAAGAAAAACCAAAATATGTGACCCCCTCTTTAACCGTCGATATGGTCTTGATGTGTTACAGTCGTCAAGATGATCAGCTAAAAGTGCTACTGATCAAACGAAAAGGACATCCTTATAAAGATTCTTGGGCATTACCTGGAGGCTTTGTCAATCAACATGAGTCGACTGGTGAAAGTGTCTTACGGGAGACGAAAGAAGAAACTGGTGTCTTGATCTCTACACAAAACATCGAACAATTACACACGTTTAGTACTCCAGATCGCGATCCACGCGGCTGGGTCGTCACCGTTAGTTATTTGGCCTTCATTGGAGAAGAACCCCTAACTGCAGGAGACGATGCGCAAGATGTCCGTTGGTTTTCGCTAGAACGTCACGACAAAATGATCGTGTTGCAAAATGAAGATATCTCGATCAAACTTGATCTAACGACGGGTGAAGCTTCTGGTACTAATCAACTGGCCTTTGACCATAGTGAGATCATTTTACGCGCATTCAAACGTATCTTGAATAAGATGGATCACGAGCCACAAGTTTTGCAAGTATTGGGCAATGACTTCACCATTACTGAGGCCCGTAAAGTATTTGCGAAATTTTTAGGTGTAGATTATCGTTCGATCGACCACTCTAATTTGAAAAAATCACTGCTCCATTTTTTACATGAAACAGGTGAAAAACCGATGGGTATCGGTCGGCCTTCCAAAACTTATCGCTTAGATTCCGATTCGTTTGGTGAAGATCGCTTTTAAATACAAAACACACTCCGAAAAATCGGAGTGTGTTTTTTGGTTTTTCATAATTAGTGAGCTGTTATTCCTAGAAACAAAAAGACTTAACTTTTTTCTATACCCTAGGCGATCCCTGGCGCCCCTATCCAGTTCTAGTTTTGATTGATTACGAAAAAAACTCCCGACCTAAGTGTTCAATCTGTTCACTTTTGGTTTGTTGATCACTTTTAACATCGATCAACCGTAGCTCTTTTCCATACCACTTACCCTTATAACGTAATTTTTGCATAAATAAATGCCAGTCGGTTTCAGTAAATGAACAATTTTTTTCAAAATTAGGTTCTTTTTCAAGAAACACGTAATCATATTCCTCAATCAACTTTAATGTCAATTTATCGATATAATCCGTCTTTTGATACATCCGCGTCAAATAGAGTTTATCTACTCGTCGTTTTTGTTTCTGATAATTTTTGGCACATTCTCGATGCAATTTACGCTTTTTCACTATTTTCGCTCGTAACTCCAACTTTTGACGCGCTCGAGCCAATCGCGCTTCGACCGTATTCTCATGTGGCACTGGTAAGTTCTCTTTCCCACAAGAGACACTGACTAAATGTTTCGGACAATAAGCTACTCCTACGACTTTCTTGGTTTTTGGTAAAGCCGTGATCTCTTCTAGACACAATAAGGAAACATAGTACTCTTCTCCATTTTTCGCTGAGATCGTAGCGGATTTGATTTGTCCTTTTACTTCGCGGTGCTGATGAATGTCGATCAACGATTTAAGCTTTGGCACTTTCAGCTTTCCTTCTTCAAAATAAATCGTATGTTTTTGATTATTTGTCGTATAGGATTGCCAAGTTTTTTTCTTACTTTTTAAATTTGGATAGCCTGCGCGCCCTTTGAAAAAATTCAAAAAGGCGCGATCTAGATTTCGCTGAGCGTTAGCTAGTGCGAGACTATCGGTTTTCTTTAAAAAGGGGTACGTAGCTTTTAATGAAGCTGGTGTCAACTTCAAACTCTCTTTTGAGTAATGGTCTTCTTTGCGTGCCATCAGTAAGTGATTGTACACAAAGCGTACACAGCCAAATGTTTGGGTAAAAAATTTTTGTTGTTCTTCATTTGGATAGATACGAAACCGATAACCTTTTAAGACATTCATTGGCTAGCCCCCTTTGCAAGATTAGGCTTTTGCTGCAGCTTTCTTCGCGGCTAATTTTTCTTGATACATTGCAACTTCGTCATCGGCTGCATAAACAAAATGACCATCTGCGATTTCTTGCATCCGTCGTGGTTTATTTGGATCTAAAGTACTTGCGTATTTGATACGTTTACGTTTGCGTTCGATTTCTGGATCTGGTAATGGAATCGCTGAAAGTAAACTTTCCGTATAAGGATGGACTCCATAGTTATACACTTCATCGCTTGATCCCACTTCTAATAATTTTCCTAAGTGCATCACGCCAATACGATCACTGATATGTTTGACCATCGACAAGTCATGGGCAATAAAGAGATACGTCAAATTATGCTCAGCTTGAAGATCTTGCAATAGATTGACCACTTGTGCTTGGATCGATACATCGAGTGCTGAGATCGGTTCATCACAGATAATAAATTTAGGATCTACCGCTAACGCTCGAGCGATCCCGATACGTTGACGTTGTCCACCTGAGAATTCATGCGGATAACGTGTTCCATGCGACGGATTTAATCCAACGGTACGTAAGAGATCATCGACACGTTGATTCCGTTCTTGTGGATTTTTCGCAAGACCATTTACATCGATTCCTTCAGCGATAATATCACGAACCTTCATTCGTGGATTTAAAGAGGCATATGGATCTTGAAAGATCATTTGCACTTCACGACGGAATTTTGCTAAATCTTTTTTCCCTTTGATCTTCATCACGTCATCGCCGTTGAATAAAATTTGACCGTCTGTAGGTTCATTCAATCGGATTACACTACGACCAGTAGTCGATTTTCCACTACCAGATTCCCCTACTAGTCCAAAGGTTTCACCTTCATAAATGTGAAAGGTAATATCATCGACGGCTTTTACTTCGTCTTTACGGCCAACATTAAAGTATTGTTTTAGGCCTTGTACATCTAATAAAACTTTTTTCACTTACCTTTCCTCCTCTTAATCTTCAAATGCATGTTCGCGGAATTTTTTCCAACGAATTTGGATTTCTTCTGGTGGTGTCACTTTTGGCGCTTGTGGTGCAAGTAACCAAGTAGCTGCTTTATGCGTTGGCGATACATCGAAAAACGGCGGTTGTTGTTCCGCATCGATTTGCATCGCAAACTCATTACGTGGATAGAATGCATCTCCTACTGGTGGTTGCAATAAGTCCGGTGGTGAACCTGGGATCGCGTATAAACGTTCCCCATTATTTTCAAGAGTTGGCATTGAACCAAGTAAGCCCCATGTATAAGGATGTTGTGGATTATAAAAGATCTCACGCGCTGTTCCAATCTCAATGATTTTCCCAGCATACATCACAGCTACACGATCCGCAACGTTGGCTACTACTCCAAGGTCATGGGTAATAAAGATAATCGATGAATTGATTTTCTTTTGGATATCTTTTAACAATTCTAAAATTTGTGCTTGGATCGTCACATCTAGAGCGGTTGTAGGCTCATCTGCGATCAAGACTTGTGGATAACAGATCAACGCGACCGCGATGACGATCCGTTGTCGTTGTCCACCTGAAAATTGGTGAGGATAGTTCTTTAAGCGTTTTTCCGCATTTGGGATCCCCACTAGATTTAATAGTTCAAGAGCTTGTGCCATAGCATCTTTTTTAGATACTTTTGTGTGTTTCATTAATGATTCAGCAACTTGTTTTCCAATTGGCATCGTTGGATCTAGTGATGTCATTGGATCTTGGAAGATCATTGCAATTTCTTTACCGCGCATTTTTTGTAGTTCTTTTTCACTTTTCATGACGATATCTGAACCATTAAATAAGATTTGACCGTTCTCAATATTCGCATTTCCAGCTAAAAGTCCCATAATACTACGAGTCGTAACTGATTTCCCACTTCCAGACTCTCCTACGATCGCAAGTGTTTCACCTTCATGCAAATCAAAACTTACGTTACGAATCGCTTGGACTTTTCCAGCATAGGTATCAAAAGAAATTTCTAAGTCTTTTACTTCTAATATTTTTTTCATGCTATCACTCTTTCATCTTCGGATCAAACGCGTCACGCAAGCCATCAGCTAATAAGTTAAAGCCAATCATGATTGCTGAAAGCGTTACGGCCGGAATCCATAATTGATATGGTAAGAATAGGAATGTTTTGTATCCATCACTTAGCAATGTTCCTAGTGAAGCTGCTGGTGGACGTAAGCCCAACCCAATAAAGCTTAAGAAAGCTTCAAAGAAGATCGCTGACGGAATACTAAACATCATTTGAATAATAATCACGCTTGAGATATTTGGCAAAATATGTTTAAAAGCGATTTTTGATTTGGTTTCACCTAAGGTCGTCGCAGCCAAGACAAATTCTTGATCTTTTAATTTCATGGTCTGCGCCCTGACAATTCGGGCCATAGGAATCCAGTTGGTTACGGCCATAGCAGCAATGATTGACGGAATCCCTGGTTCTAATACAACTAACATCAAGATCATCACAACTAAGTTCGGAATCCCTGATAAGATCTCTAAAATACGTTGCATGATATTATCGACACGACCACCAAACAGTCCTGAAATCAGACCGTATGTGACCCCGAAAATAATATCTAAACTCGCCGCAATAAAGGCGATCAATAATGAGATACGTGTTCCCATGAATAAACGACTTAGTAAATCACGACCTAAGCTATCTGTTCCAAGATAGAAATAAGTATCTTTAGGTACTCCTGCTTGCTCGTATTTATTGACTAATTTTCCACCGACTTCAGCATAACCGTTTAACCCATTGATATTGATTCCTGGAATCTTTGGTGGTAAGTTCGTATATTTCACATTTTGTGCAGTTGGATCGTGTGGCGTCGCAACAATCGTTACAACAGAGATCAAAATAATGATCGATAAGAAAATAATCGAAAAGACAGCTGCTTTATTTTTTTTCAAACGACGCCAAGAATCTTGCATAAATGTCAAAGAAGGCATTGCGATTTCTTCGCGTTTATCGCTTGTTTCTTTTTTTAATGGTTCAAAAGCTGAAACTGGGATTGCTTCGATTTCTTTTGGTGATAAATGATTTGAGTTTTCCATTACCCACGACTCCCTTCTGATACACGAATACGTGGATCAACGATACCATATAAAATATCTACGATTAAAATAACAAAAATCAACATTGCAGAATATAAAATCGTCACAGCCATGATGGTTGGATAGTCATTTGTTGTGATCGATTTTACGAATTGTTCCCCGATACCAGGGATCGCAAAGATGTTCTCAACAACAAGTGAACCTGTCATCAAGCCTACTGCCAAAGGTCCTAATAAAGTTAAAAGTGGGATCAAACTATTCCGCAAACCATGACGGAAGACGATTTCCCAACGACTCAATCCTTTAGCACGTGCTAATTCAACATAATCGCTATGCAAAACCTCAACCATTTCCGTTCGAATGAAGCGTGCCGAATCGGCTAATGGTGACATAGCTAATGCGATCGTTGGTAAGATCGTGTAGGCAAATGAATCCCATTTCGCAATCGGTAAAATGTGTAGTTTCATCGCAAAAACATATTGTAACAATACTGCAAATACAAAGTTAGGGATTGAGCGGCCTAAGATCGCCACTAAAGTAGCTGTTGTATCGATCCATGTATTTTGACGCATCGCAGAGATCGAACCTAGTAAGATCCCGCCAAGTGTTCCGACGATGATCGCTTGTAACCCTAATTGTAAAGATGGTCCGATACGTGCGCTAAGTAAGTTTGCTACTGGTTGATTTTTAAATTGGAAAGATACACCAAAATCAAAATGCAACAGATTAGATAAATAGATCCCGTATTGGACGATAACTGGTTTATCTAGTCCCATTTGTTTATTTAATAAGGCAATCTGTTCCGCACTTAATTTTTCAGCATTCGTATAAGGTGTTCCTGGTAATAATTTCATTAAGAAATACGTGATTGTTGCAATGATCCATAGCGTGATCAACATAAAGAAGACACGTTTTAGGATATATTTAAAAAAACTATTCACTTCTTGTTCCTCCTAAGTGTTTTGACTTATAAACAATAATTTTGTAAAGTTATTTTATTATTTATGTATAGAAAGGAGTCTCACATGCATCTTAGAAAGAGTACATGGGTTATCAGTCTCAGCTGTCTTCTTGTCAGTCTTGTTTGGTTAGTCTTCAAAAACCAACTTACCTTTTCCCATTTATCTGACGTCCTTTTTTTGTTTACCCTTTTCTTTTTGATCATCGGTGCGTTATTATGGGTATTTGCTTCTGGATCATTTGATTTTTTTCAATACTCCATGAAAAAAGCCTTTAAAAAAGCCGATGATGAGTATTTAAAATTATCTGATGTCGGAAAATCAAGTTATCGTTTTTGGTTAGAACCAGCAGTGATCTTATTACTATTGAGCTTGATCAGTCTGGCTTGCTCAAACCTATAAAAATGAGGACGAGCTAGAGCGATTTCGCTCTAGCTTTTCACTCATTTATTTTTTATTCGCTAACTTTTACCCATTTATAATCATATTGTGCTCCAGAGCTATGTGTTACGACTCCTTTGAAATCAGGATTACGTAGATGTGCTTGTGCTTTTTGGAATACCGGTGTCACTCCTTGTTGTTCCATAATCACTTTTTCTGCCCCTAGTAGATCTTGCCAACGTTTATCTGGATCAGCCACATCTGTCGTACCAGAAGCTTCCACTAACTGATCGTATTCTGGATTACTCCACTGACCACGGTTATATGAATTTCCAGTCACGAACAAATCTGTAAAGCTACTTGCATCGGCGTAATCTGCGCCCCAGCCACCCATTACAACGTCGAAATCACCCGCACTTGAACGATCTAAACGAACAGCAAAAGGTACTGGTGATACGGTCACTTTCACACCATCAAGTTGTTCTTGGACTGCATTTTGAATGTATTCAACTACTTTTTTCGTAGAATCATCATCAGATGCAATAATGTCAAACGTTAATGAATCGATTCCCAATTCTTGCTTCGCTTTTGTCCAATATTCTTTAGCTTTTTCAGGATCATAAGAAACTAACGTACCCGCAGCTTCTGTAAATTCGGTACCATCTGGCCCAAACGTTAGATTTTTCGGAATCAATCCAGTCGATGCGATCGAACCATCACCCAATACATTTTTGATCAATGCATCGCGGTCTAGAGCATATGAGATCGCTTGACGTAGATTTGCATTACGAAATGGTGAATCTTCTTTTCGTTGATTGTACTCAAGATAAGAAGTACGACCATCTTCTTCTGAAACGAAAGCTTCATCGTTTGCCATTTGTTGTGCAAGTTCACCTGATAAAATCACATCATCTGCTTGGCCATCTTTGAATAGATTTAAAGCCGTAGACGATTCTTTGATGACACTAACATTGATTTTATCTAAGTCAACATTGTCCTTGTCCCAATACTCGTCATTTTTCGTATAACTCCAAGTCGTATCTGTTCCTGGTCCATCAAAATCCGTTAAGGTAAATGGTCCATTATAGACAGATTTGTCGCTTGCAGTCGCATATTTATCTCCATTTGCTTCAACCACTTTTTGATTTTGTGGGAAGAAAGAAGGAAATGCTAATAAATATTGGAAATAAGGTGTGGCTTTTGCTAACTTGATTTCTAATGTGTGATCGTCAACTGCTTTGATCCCTAATTGATCAACTGCTTTTTTTCCTGCTACGATATCAGCAGCATTTGCAACTGATTCAAATAAATAGGCATATTCAGACGCCGTATTTGGATCAACCGTACGTTGCCAACCATAGACATAATCCGCAGCTGTTACTGGATCACCATTTGACCATTTCGCATTGTCTCTTAATTTGATCGTATAGGTTAATCCATCCCCACTGACTGTTGCAAGTTCACTTGCTCCAGCTGGTTGCGGTTTATTCTCCGCATCCAAACGATAGATTCCCTCGTACACATTATTTAACGCCGTAAAACTGATTGTATCAGTCGCTACCGATAGATCTGCTGATGGCATTTCTTGTTGAACCGCAACATTAAACACTTTTTCAGTTTTTTGATTGCTGTCAGCACTATTGCCGGTCGAACAACCTGCTAAAACTAATCCACATAACACTAAAAAACCAACTGTACTTTTTTTCATATAACCCATCCCCTTTTTTTCCGCTAAACGCAAACCTCTCTCTAGAGCAAGAGATGTCGATCTAGTAAGTAACCAACTGACTAGATCGACAAATCTAAAAGAGTATGATTATTGTTCGATATATGTCCATTTGTAATCGTATTTCGCACCCGCACTGTGGTGAACGATTCCTTTAACTTCAGGATTCACTAAGTGTGCTTCAGCTTTTTGATACAATGGCACGACACCTTGTTGATCCATGATGATTTTTTCGCCGGCTAATAAATCATTCCAACGTTTTTCTGGATCATTGGCATCGGTTGTAGCAGCTGCTTCGATTGCTTTATCGTATGAAGCATCGCTCCATTGACCACGGTTGTAAGAGTTACCTGTAACAAATAGATCTAAGAAACTACTTGCATCTAGGTAGTCAGCTCCCCATCCGCCCATTACAACATCAAAGTCACCCGCACTTGAGCGATCTAGACGTACCGAGAATGGTACTGGGCTAAGTGTTACGCTCACACCATCTAAAGATTCTTGAATCGCACTTTGTAAGTACTCTGTGATTTTTTTAGATGAATCTGTATCTGAAGACAAGATATCAAATTTCAATGAATCGATATTCAATTCTTTCTTCGCTTTTTCCCAATGTTCTTTTGCTTTTGCTTGATCATAAGCTACTTCATCACCTGCAGCTTTGGCAAAGTCTTCGTCACCATTTGGACTTGTCATTAAATCTTTTGGTACTAGACCAGTTGATGCGATCGAACCATCACCTAAGATAGAATCGACTAAAGCTTTACGGTCGATTGAGTAAGAGATTGCTTTACGTAAGTTTTCGTTACGGAAAGGTGAATCTTCTTTACGTTGATTCATTTCTAAGTAACTTGTTGTTGCTTCTGGTTCTGCCACGTAAGCTGGATCATTTGCCATTTGTTGCGCTAATTCACCACTTAACACGATATCATCTGCTTTGCCGTCTTTAAATAAGTTTAAAGCTGTTGACGATTCTTTTACGACACTTACATCGATTTTTGATAATTTCACATTATCTTTATCCCAGTAATCATCATTTTTTGTATAACTCCAAGCAGTATCTGTACCTGGTCCATCAAAGTCTGTTAAAGTAAATGGTCCATTATAAACAGATTTATCGCTCTTTTGTGCGTAATCTTTACCCATTTCTTCAACCACTTTTTGATTTTGTGGGAAGAATGTTGGGAAAGCTAATAAGTAATCAAAGTATGGTGTTGCTTTTTCTAAAGTGATTTCTAATTCAGTATCACTTACTGCTTTGATTCCTAATTGATCTGGAGCCATTTCACCTTTTGTGATCGCTGCAGCATTTTTAACAGGTTCGAATAAGTAAGCATACTCAGAAGCCGTTTCTGGTTTCACTGTACGTTGCCAGCTGTAAACATAATCCGCTGCCGTTACTTTATCACCATTTGACCATTTCGCATCGTCACGTAATTTGATTTTATACGTTAATCCATCTTCACTGACTTCAGCCATCTCAGCAGCGCCAGCAGGTTGTGGTTTATTGTCTTTATCTAAACGATAGACCCCTTCGTAAACATTGTTCAACGCAGTAAAACTGATTGTATCTGTTGCAAGTGAAATATCCGCACTTGGCATCTCTTGTTGAACGACTAAATTAAATACTTCTTTTTTAGAATCATCTGAAGCACTACTTGAATCAGATGATGATCCGCCAGTTGTACATCCAGCTAATGCTAAACCACAAACAGCGACAAACCCATAAGCTAATGATTTTTTCATACGCTAAAATTCTCCTCTATCTTTTCTGATTTTTCAGAATACTTGCTATTATCTGAATTAAGTTAGATTTTAATTAGTAATTATTAAAAAAGCAAGTGTAAATCCCCAAATTATGAAAAAAAAATTCATAATTCGCTAAATTCGTGACAAAATTAGGCAAAATTATGAATTTTCTATCGTTTATTTACGTATTTTTCGTTATACTTCGACTTTTTTGGTATTCGCTACACGACGACGACGACGTTCTTTAGCGATTTGTTTGCTTCGTAATTGTCCACAAGCAGCATCGATATCCGTTCCATGCTCTTTTCTAATCACACAATTAATTCCCGCCTTTTTCAGGGTATCATAAAAAGCCAGTACGGTTTGTTTACTACTACGAGAATATTGATCATGTTCACTGACCGGATTATACGGAATCAAATTGACATAGGTCAGCTTTCTTTTATCTTTCAATAAAGCCGCTAGCTCTTTTGCGTGTTCAACTTGATCATTGACCCCACTGAGCATAATGTACTCAAATGTGATTCGTCGATTGGTCGCTGCTAAGTATTCATCGACGGCTTCCATTAATCTTTCTAGAGGAAAGGTGTTATTGATCTTCATAATTGCACTGCGAACATCATTATTTGGTGCATGTAGCGAGATCGCTAAATTGATTTGTAACGGCTCTTTAGCAAATGCTTTGATTTGTGGAACTAACCCACTGGTCGATACCGTAATATGGCGTGCACCGATAGCCAACCCTTTGGCATCATTAACGATCGTTAAGAAATTGATCAAATTTCGATAGTTGTCAAAAGGTTCCCCGATCCCCATCACTACGATATGTGAAACGCGTTCTCCTTGGTTGCGTTGGTCAAAATAATGTTGGACCATCATGATTTGTGCAACGATTTCTCCAGCTGTTAAATCACGTTGCTTCTTTAAAATTCCACTCGCACAAAACGTACAGCCAATATTACATCCAACTTGGGTCGTGACACAGACAGATAGCCCATATTCTTGACGCATCAAAACCGTTTCTATCATATGCTTGTCAGGTAACTGAAATAAATATTTCACCGTACCATCTGCAGATTCTTGGACGACAACTTGGTTTAATGGATTTATGCAAAATGTTTGAGCTAAGATTGCCATAAATGATTTAGATAAATTCGTCATCTCTTCAAATGAAGTCACACGTTTACTGTACAACCACTCCCAAACTTGATTTGCACGGTATGCTTTCTCTCCTTGCTCGATCACCCAATTGGTTAACTCCGTTTTTGTAAGTCCATAAATTGACGGTTGCATAAAGACGCCTCTTTCTCTTTTTTCTTCACTATAAGTGAAAAAATGATCAAGCTCAAGTCTGAATGTCAAAATTTAACAAAAAACGAACCGATCCTAAAATCGATTCGTGTCTTCTTCACGTCGTGGTGGAAAGTCTGTTGGTGGTTCAAATAATTGATCATTTGGTGTAGGGATCGTTTCAATCAAGACTTTACGTGGTTTACTGCCTTCAGATGGCCCTACGATACCATGTGCTTCTAATTCATCGACCAAACGTGCAGCACGGTTGTACCCAATGCGAAAACGACGTTGCAATAGTGATACACTGGCTGTTTGCATCTCGACTACAAGTTCCTTTGCTTGCTCAAAGAGTTCATCTTGAGGCTCACTGGATGTGCCACTTTCGGTTTCTTCATCCGACACCATCATTTTTTCTTCGTAATTTGCACCTTGTTGTGCCGTAACAAATTCAACAACTGCTTCAACATCTTGGTCAGAAATAAAGGCACCTTGTACACGGATCGGCTTGTTTTCTCCCATTGGTAGATACAACATATCCCCGCGGCCTAATAATTTTTCTGCACCATTTGAATCGATGATTGTCCGCGAATCCGTTCCACTAGAGACTGCAAAAGCAATTCGTGAAGGAACGTTTGCTTTGATGATTCCAGTGATGACATCGACACTCGGACGTTGAGTCGCTAAGATCATGTGAATACCAGCTGCTCGAGCCATCTGAGCCAAACGAATGATTGCATCTTCTACTTCATTACTAGCAACCATCATCAAATCTGCCAATTCATCGACGATCACAACGATAAAAGGTAAAATCGGTTGTTTTTCTTCATGTTGTTGATTGTGTATTTCGATCATTTCATTATAACCTGTGATGTTTCTGACACCCGTTGCCGCAAATTTTTCGTAGCGCTCTTCCATTTCTTTGACCACTTTTTGTAAAGCTTGCGCGGCTTTTCTAGGATTCGTTACCACTGGTGTCAATAAATGAGGAATCCCATTATACATGTTCAACTCAACCATTTTAGGATCGACCATCATCAGTTTGACTTGGTGCGGTTTTGCTTGCATCAAAATACTCGTAATAATTCCATTAATAGCTACTGACTTCCCACTACCTGTTGAACCAGCGACTAGTAAATGCGGCATCTTAGTCAGATCAGCTGTTTGGACCTTACCAGAAATATCACGCCCTAGTGGAACCTCTAAAAGCTTATCTTCATGAGCAGGTTGTGCCTCGACTACTTCTCTAAATGAGACCATGCTGACTGCTTCATTAGGCACTTCGATCCCGATCAAAGATTTCCCAGGAATCGGTGCTTCCATTCGCACATCTTTAGCAGCCAAAGCGAGGGCAATGTCATCTGTTAAACTTACGATCTTACTAACTTTAACGCCTACAGCCGGTTGGATCTCAAATTTTGTAACGGATGGACCTAAGCTCGCTTTTACGACTTTTGCATCGACACCAAAACTCTTAAATGTTTGTTCTAACACTCCGATATTTTGTTCGATTTTTTTGTATTCCCCACTTTGATCAGTCGGTTTAGCTGGAGCAAGTAATTCTGCTGGTGGCAATTCATAACTTTCATCTTCTAAATCTTGCGTATCCTCAAACTCGACCAAGTCCTCTGTTTCGACTAAAGGTTCTGTTGTAGATGGAGTAGTCTCAAATAAAGAAGCTTGTTGGAATCCATTGATTGGAACATAAGCTGGTTGTTCTACTTCAACTGCGATTGGATCTTCTGTCAACTCTTCTTTTTCAATGATCGCTTCAGCAGCAGCGGACAAACTAGACGTTTTGTGCTTTTTTAAATCAGGCTGCACACGTGCTTTTTCGGCTTCCATTTCTGCAATGATCTCGGCTTTTTTTAATGCTAATTCTTGTTCTTTTGCTTGGCGTCTTGCTTGTTTTTTCGCTTCCTTTTGTTGTCTGATTTTTGGATCGACTGCGACCGTTTTAGAGAACAATTCTTTTAAATGATGTAACTTTTCCAACAATTCTTCTGTTGACCATTGACTGATCAGATAAATCCCGATCAAAGCCAATAACAAACTGATCACATAACTTCCCACTTGCGAAAGTAAAAAATAAGTTCCTTGATAAATAAGCGCTCCGACCATTCCACCGCCAACATTTTGGGACAACTGATTTGTTTTCAGATCAATCAATAATGTTTCCCAAGTCGTATGTAAAATATTCGGCTTTCCTGCTTGTAACGAACCAAAAAGGCGCGCTTGTAAAAATAAGACAAGTGCACTATACAATACGAGACTCCCCGTCAATCGCCGCGTCCAAATCAAGTGGGCTTGAGTATTTTTCACGGCCAAGAAACCACCATAAAGCATCAATACAATACTTAATACGGGATAACTATTTCCCCCGATCAAACGCAAGATATTGGCTAAAAAAGTTCCTAAAAATCCAAGTTTGACCAAACTGATCAAACCAAACACTAAAAATAAAACACCTGATAAAATCAATACTAATTTTTCTTTTTGCGCTTGTTGTTGCGCTTGTTGTTTTTTAGTAGGTAGCTTCTTTCTTGTGGTCGAGCGTTTTTTCGCTGCCATTTTTCATCCCTCTTTTCATTCAGACCCATTATACCTAAAAAGCTGTCTGAACAAAAGGGACCTTTAGTGAAACCTTTTTTAGTAAATGCTTTTTATTTTTTCTCATCATTTTTTCATAATCATCTTATTTTGTAGTATACTGTAAAAGTACGAAAACAGTTAGAAGGAGTGGTTCAGCACATGACAAGAAAAGTTGGAATTATTGGATTAGGAAATGTTGGGGCTGCAGTGGCTCATCATTTTGTTAGCACAGGAAGTGTCGATGAACTGATTTTAATCGATACGCGTCAAGAAAAAGTAGCAGCAGATGCTTTAGATTTCGAAGATGCAATGGCAAATCTGCCTTTTCATACAAGTATTACGGTCAATGACTACACAGCTTTACAAGATGCGGATCTCATTATCTCTGCGTTAGGAAATATCGCCCTACAAGACAATCAAACCGATGATCGTTTTGCTGAATTGCCTTATTCAAAAAAAGAAGTCGAAACGGTGGCCAAACAAATTAAAGCAAGTGGCTTTGCTGGTATTTTGATCGTCATCACCAATCCAGTCGATGCTATTACTGCCCTTTATCAAAAACGAACTGGATTATCTAAAGAAAAAGTGATCGGCACGGGAACTTTGCTTGATTCAGCTCGAATGAAACGTGCTGTTGCGAAGGCATTAGCCCTTGATCCTCGTTCAATAATCGGATTTAATCTTGGAGAACATGGCAATTCTCAATTTACGGCTTGGTCAACAGTGAGAATTGGAGGTCAAACATTGAGTGATTATCTAGCTGATCAAGGACGTCATCTAGATTTAGCTGCACTAGATCACGAAGCAAAAGTTGGCGGCCATACTGTCTTCCATGGTAAAAAATACACGAATTATGGTGTTGCTACGGCTGCTGTTATGTTAGCGATGACCGTCTTAAATGATGCTCACACGATTCTACCGGTTTCACATTATATGAAAAACTATGACACGTATCTATCTTATCCTGCTATAGTCGGTAAAAAAGGGATCGTTGCTTCTCTATCACTAAATTTGACGACTGAAGAACTGGAAAAACTAGCCCAATCTGCAGCATTTATCCGTCAACATACCGAACAATTTTAGATAATGTGACAGAAGTGGGTAGCTCGAAAAAATAAGCTGCATTATTCCGATAATAGAGTCGTCTATTTCGGTAATAATGCAGCTTATTTTTAAAAGAGCTACTTCTGGAACACCGTTTATTCGATTTTTAGTGGATATAATAGACTGCTATCACAGCCTCCTCTTTTTATAAAGAGGTCTTTTTTAAATACCGTTTTTTTTGATACATATCTATTGATTCTTTAATAGAAGAAAAGTAAATAAATCCTGCTAAAACGAAGGTTGGGATTACAAAAAAGAGTAGTAAAAAGACCCAGTCGATTGCATTGTATTCATCCAGTCTTGACCAAAATGAGGTTGTAATCATCAAATACGCGACACTTAATAATGAGCTGACCGCAAAATACCAATGGCGTGCACGTCTAACGGTTAAAAACTCTCCTTCTTCTTCCATAGAAATCGACTTAAATACGAAATAACTTAAACTAAATAAAAATAGACTCAATAAAAGATTGATACCTAAAGCTGGCATTGTCGCACGAACATTTCCTGGATAATACACTAGCCATTTTTCTAAAAAAACAGATGATTGAGTAGAAAGTAAAGTCATCAGATTCGAATAAAATGTCCACAACGTACTCAAAAGTCCATACGCAACTAATAGTAAGAAAAATGTTCCACTAATTGCATTTCCCAACGAAACACCAAGAAAACTTCCAAATGAGAAGGCCAGTAGCAAGGTTATAAAGTGTGAGATACCCCCCATCACTAAAGTCCCTATCGTCGCATTCAAATATGGAGCTGGGATCATAGTATATAAAATCAAATCATATAAAAAGATCCCTAAAGCCACTACGAGCAAAATCGGTAAAACCACATATCTTAACTTTTCTAGATAGATTCGTTTTCTTGAAAATGGCAATGAGAACAAAAAGCGATTGAATTGTCCTTTTTGATCAAGAAAGAAGGCTAAAAAACCTAAAATCATCATCACAAATGGCATCAAATTCAATAATAGATTGACTTGATACATTTGATAGTTTCCTGTTTGTCCGTCTATTTGTTCGGAGACAAAAAAGCGTAGATTTTCTTTGACATATTCTGTTTTCGTCAACGTATTGGTTAGATTTCCTTCAAGATCATACTGTTGCCCCATTTCAGGGACATACGTAAATTCTGAAGAATACAAATAATCTCGTTGTGTATGCCATTGACGCTGACTAGAAAATCCGCTAAAAACATAGATCCCAACTAAAAAGATCCCAAGCCAAAACAATACACGACGATAGCGTAGTCGATAGATCATATTCATCATTTGACATCTCCTTTTTGCATCGAATGAACATTTGCCATAAAGAGATCTTCTAGATTTAATGGCAATTCCTCAACTAGTAAGGGCTCTAATGCGTTGATTTTTTGCGCAAATTCTTCTGTATACTGTTCGATAAAGACCACGATCACACGACCTTGTACCGATAAAATACTCGTTTGTTCGGTCAATAATGCAGGAACTTGTTTCGTTTTAAATACTAGTTGAAGTTTCCTAGCTTGTGTTTTAATTTGTTCTAACTCATAGCCTAACGACAACGTAGCTCCATTTAAAAAGAAGACCCGATCTACTAAATGATCCAATTCATCTAAATCGTGTGAGGCTATCAAAGCTGTATGACCAGACTCCTCGATGTACCCTACTAATAGACCAATTGCTTCTTTACGTATAATGACATCTAACCCGTCAAATGGCTCATCTAATAAAAGATAGGTTGCACGTGAAGCGATTGCTAGAATCATTTTAAACAACCCTTGCATTCCTTTAGAAATTGCTTTAAACCGCATCAGGTTTGTCAACTCGTAGCGTTCCATCAAATGTTGATAAGAAGTCTCATCGAATTGTGGATAAACGGCTCGATAAAATGCAGCGAGTTGTTCTAGTGTATAGCTCGCGAAAAAATTCGCCTTTTCATCGATATAAAAGATTTCTTCTTTAAACATTGGAGACACAAAGATATTCGTTTCTTGAATCCAGACTTCGCCTTCATCAGCCAAATATTGTCCTGCTAGTGTACGTAGCAATGTCGTTTTTCCCGTTCCATTACGTCCGACTAATCCAACGATCTCCCCTTTTGGTAGCGAAAATGAAATATGATCAAGCACTAATCGGTGCTGAATAGTTTTTGTTACCCCTTTAACATCCATCTTGGTTTCCTCCCACCTCATTTGTAATGCTTTCTAGCCATTGTTGCAATTCTTTTGTCGATACTTCTAACTGATAGGCATTGATCACGACTTCTTTAAACTGTTCCTTGATTTGCATAATTCTCAGCTCGTCTCTTGGTAAGTCTTGTCGATTCTTTACATACGTTCCTTTTCCTTTGATCGTAACTAAAACTTGTTCTTGCTCTAATAACTTATACGTTTTGCTGACGGTATTTGGATTCATCAATAATTGCTTCGCCATCTCTCTTACTGAAGGCAACTGATCTCCTGCTTGTAAGATTCCTAATACGATTTCTTGTTTGATACTTAATGCCAATTGCTCATAGTACGGTTTACTACTGGTCTTATCGATTTGAACCATCTCAACCCCCACTTTCGTTTACGTGCACTATGATACATAGTACAGTTAGTTTCGTCAAGCAAAAATAAAAGGAGATATGACAAAAAATTGTCATACCTCCTTCAAATCAACTAAATCCTGCTCCAGAAGTAGAAACTTCTAGAACAGCACCTTTTGCATTTAAATTAGTCGTTTACGGCATCGGCACCAAACCATTTGGTTACGATTTTTTCATACTCGCCATTTTCTTTGAGTGTTTTGATTCCTTTATTGATTTTATCGGCTAATGCTTGATCATCTTTACGCACACCTACTGCAAATTCTTCTTGGGCATATGGCGTTTTGATCAAGTTATACTCATCAAGTTTACCGGCTTTTTTCAAGTAGTATTCAGCATACACTTTATCCACTAAAAGCCCATCGATACGTCCACTCTCAAGATCTAAGAATCCTTCACTAAAACTACCATAAAGCGTTGCATCTTGATCTTTCACTTCGTCTTTTAATACTTTAGGTTGATCATTGAAAACACTATAACCAGACGATCCTTCTTGAGCCCCTAAAATTTTACCTTTCATTTGCTCGATCGAATCGATATTGCTACTTTTTTTAGTCACAAGTACTTGGATATTTTTCATGTATGTGTCACTAAACGTTACTTTTTCTTTACGCTCGTCATTGACTGTGTAACCATTCCAAATCATATCGATCGTACCGTTCGCTAATTCAGTTTCTTTTAATGACCAGTCGATTGGTTGAAATTCAACTTTTGTATCCGTTAACTTAAATACTGCATTGGCTAAATCGACATCAAAACCGACGATTTTACCTGCATCGTCTTTAAATCCCATTGGGACAAACGTATCATCTAAGCCAACTTTAACCGTATCTTTATCCGCACCGCTTTCTACTTGTTTAGATCCACACGCAGCTAATGTCACTAAACCTAAAGCAATAATTCCCAAACTTAACCATTTTTTCATATCGATTTCCTCCTTATTTTGGCACTACTTTTAAAATATTATCGGCAATATTTTCAGCAAACACTAGATCATGTGTCACCACGATCTGTGTGATTCCTTCTTTTTTTAGATTTAAAATCAATTGTTCGACTTGTTGACGTAATTCTGGATCTAACGCGCTGGTAGGTTCGTCATAAGCTAGTACTTCTGGATCCATCGCCATCGCACGAGCGATTGCTAGCCGTTGTTTTTGTCCTCCAGACAATTGGAATGGATATTGATCTAATAAACTTTCAATCCCTAGTTGTTCAGCTAGATGATTCGCTTTTTCGTTATATAATTCAGCAGATTCTTTTAACACCATTTTAGGCGCTAATGTAATATTGTCTCGTACACTTAGGTGTGGAAACAATTGGAAATCTTGGAATACCACTCCAACGACTTGCTCTTGATCTTTTGTATTCGTTGGATCAAAGGCTTTTCCATTAAGCAAAAATGTTCCGCTATCGGCTGTTTCTAACCCAGCTAATGTGCGTAGTAACGTTGTTTTCCCACCACCTGAAGGGCCTACGATCGCTAAAATACTACCGTCTGGAATCACTAGATCCAATTCGTCGATCACTTTTTTATCCCCAAAGGATTTATTGATTGCTTTTAATTCTAACATCTTCGTTCCCTCCTAACGATAATAGTCTAAACGTTTTTCTAGTTGTTTCAACAGTACGGTAAAAATCCCAGTCAAGACTAAGTAAATAATGGCAACTCCTACTAAAGGTAATAGCGTAGCATCACGTTCCATTGCGATTTTTCCAATACGCATGATGTCAGATAGTCCTAAAATATAAATTAATGACGTGTCTTTTACTAAACTGATTACTTCATTTCCAACAGATGGTAGCGTGATCTTTGCTACTTGCGGAATGATGATCTTCCGGATCGTTTGCGCTGAGCTCAAACGCAAGACTTGAGCAGCTTCATATTGACCTTCTGGGATCGATTGAATCCCACCACGAAAGATTTCGGCAAAATACGCAGCATAGTTCAAAATAAAAGCAAAAATTGCGGCATCAAAGCGATCAAATACGATCCCAACTAAAGGCAACCCATAAAACACAAAAATCAATTGTAACAATAGTGGTGTACCGCGCATCAACCATACATATAATTGAATCAAATAACGTAATGGTCTAAACTTGCTTGCTAAAATAAAAGCCAATAATACACCCAGTGGAATCGATCCTACTAATGTTAAGAAAAATAATTTCAATGTTACACCAATACCACTAGCTAACTGGGGAAATAATGATAAAAAATACGTCATACTGTTGTTCCTCCTTGAATATCCTGATAATAAAAAAACCTCTGACAAATTGTCAAAGGACGTCTTCACGTGGTTCCACCTTCATTTGTAACACTTTTGCAAGCACTACCTCATGAGCCATCGATCCTCGTTTGCAAAAAAAAAGCCTTTAGTCGCTAGGACTAAAGGACGTAAGTACGTGGTTCCACCTTTTTTTGTTTTCACTTTACAGTCAAAACCTCAACGAGTCATCTATCAATGACTACAGCTATAACGGGCCTCCCGGAACTTCCTACTCGCTTCAAAAGTTCGACTCCAAGATGTGTTTCAATTTGGTTTGACTATCCTTTTACACCTACCAAGGACTCTCTAACAATCAAGACCGAATCTACTTTTCTTTTCGATGTCTTTGTTTAAGTTGTTTTCACTTTACCGAGATTTCATGAAATTGTCAACTATTTTTTAGAATTTCCGCTTTGCCTTTTATCCAATTTGGCTTACACTAAAGATAGTTTCAATTGATGGAGGAGGACTCGTTTCATGAATGAACTACAATTACAATTAATTTATCAACATGCCTCTTTACACGCTTTTCCAACTTATGATCCAATGTACCTCTCTCTTCCTGTTCAAAAAGGATATCTTTGGATCTTAAAAGCAGAATTATCCCAAACTGAGATTCAATTATTACAACATCTAGTCGTCATGCCACATGAAACACCACAAAGTGCTTGGGGTAATCTCTTGTTACAAGATCAACACTATGTTCCCTCAACTGGAAACTACCGACTAATCCAGATTGTGTTTCAACAAAAACGTGCTGTCCAATTAAAAAAATGGCAGCAAGCTGTAAAAAAGTTTTTTCGAGGACTAGTCGATTGTATCGTATTGACGGATCACTATGTCGTTTTGATTGAAAAACAGCATCGAACATCCTTACAACCTTCTGAACTCACTAGTTTATTTTTAGCTTTAGATGGTGATTTTGATACGTATTCTAAAATTTTTATCGGCTGTTTTTATCCGGAAACAAGCCACTTCTATCGCCTATTTCAAGAAGAAGAAGCGGCGTTTATGTATAGTTTGACTAAGAGTCATGTCGATCATTGTACAACATTGGCACAGATCAGTTTAGCGTTTTATCTTGATCCTAAAATCACCAGTCGGACTTGTTTACAGACACTCGCACCGATTTGGATTCCAGATGAAGCGACTAAAATCTTACTCAAAACTTTATGGCAACAAAAGGGCAATCTCAGTGCGACTGCTAAAGAGCTATTCATGCATCGAAACACGATTCAGTATCAGGTCGAGAAATTCCAAACATCGACTCAATTAAATCTCAAAGAAATGAATGACCTTTACTTTACACAACTGCTATTGCAACAATTTTGATAACGCTTTATTCAACATGCACAACTCTAGTCTAGTTTTTCGTGCATGTTGTCTATATCTAAATAAAACCGCTTACATTATACTGAGTGTATCAGTTAAGAGAAAGAGGGATTTTAGATGGTAGAAATGGCCTTAAAACACGTATATAAAAAATATGACAACGCAGAAAATTATTCTGTGACGGACTTTAATTTAGATATCGCAGATCGTGAGTTTATTGTATTCGTTGGTCCTTCTGGTTGTGGGAAATCAACAACACTACGCATGATCGCTGGATTAGAAGATATTTCTGACGGTGAATTATGGATCGGCGATAAAGTCATGAATGATGTCGCACCAAAAGATCGCGATATCGCGATGGTATTCCAAAACTACGCACTATATCCACATATGACCGTGTATGATAATATGGCGTTTGGCTTGAAACTACGTAAATATGATAAAACAGAAATCAAGAAACGTGTGGAAAATGCTGCCGATATTTTAGGCCTAACGGAATATCTAGATCGCAAACCAGCTGCGCTTTCTGGTGGACAACGTCAACGGGTTGCCTTAGGACGTGCCATTGTACGAGATGCCAAAGTATTCTTGATGGATGAGCCATTATCAAACTTAGATGCAAAACTACGGGTTGCCATGCGTGCTGAGATTGCCAAATTACATCAACGTTTATCTACAACGACGATCTATGTAACCCATGACCAAACCGAAGCAATGACAATGGCAGATCGAATCGTCATCATGAAAGATGGATTCATCCAACAAATCGGTTCACCTAAAGAAGTGTATGATACTCCAAAAAATGTCTTTGTAGCAGGCTTTATTGGTTCTCCTGCCATGAACTTCTTTAATGTTACTTTAAACAAAGGCATTATTTCTGATGACGGCGGTCTAAGCTTACGCATCCCAGAAGGCCGAAATAAAGTTTTAGTCGAAAAAGGATACGAAGGCAAACAATTGATTTTTGGGATCCGTCCTGAAGATATCAATAGTGAAGAAGTCGTTCTCCAAGCTTCTCCAGAAACTACCGTAAAATCTGAAGTAGTCGTTTCTGAATTATTAGGAGCAGAAAGTATGCTTTATACTAAAGTTGGCGAAACAGAATTTGTCTCAAAAGTCGATGCGCGCGATTTCCACCGTCCTGGTGAAATGATCGATTTGGCGTTTAATATCAGCAAAGCGCACTTCTTTGACAAAGATTCAGAAGAAGTCATCACCCTTTAATTTTGGTAGTTCTTGTAAATTTATTTTACAATGACTTATATAGATTTCCTTATTTGCCCCCCTAAAAAGACACTCGTCGACCTACGAGTGTCTTTTGTTTTTCTTTAACTTTATCTTACAGTTTTTATAGATAGATGGGTTTTCTAAATCGTCTGTGCTACACTACGATTAGTTAAGGAGGGACTTATGAATATTATTCCAAAAAAGCGCAGCTATCGCTATCATTTCTATTTTTTATTGTTTATCTTTAGTTTATATGCATTACATGCTATTAGTGGGGGCAATTTATTTGACCAGACAAATTGGGCAATTCCTATTTTATTTTGTCCACTATTGTTCAGTTTATATTATTTACGTCATCTTTCATTTGCCACATTACGTTTATTTTTTTTGACAAGTATTTTTAGTTTTGTCGCATTGATTAACAAACCTTTTGCTTATCCGATCGAAAGCCTCGTGTTACTTTCTTTTGCCCTAATCAGTTTATGGTTAGAAGCCAATACCCTTGAATCTAAAGATGCTCATGCTAGATAATCACATGAGCATCTTTTTTAACTACCTAAATAGCGTAATACAGCAATCGAAAGCATCCCAATAATGACGACAACAAATAAATTTTTTGTCAAAATTGCACTGAGCACAGTCGGTAATGAGGCAAGCATATACTCTACATTTAATTCTGGTAAGTGACCTAATCTTGGAGTAAAAAGACTACTAAACCATAATGCAGACATTATCACGATCGGTACAAACTGCAAAAACTCTAATACGCGTAAAGGTAAGTTCATTTTTTTTAATATTACAAATGGGAGTACTCGTGAGGTGATCGTAGCCAAACTACACGTCACAATGACTAGCATCAAATAACTAAGCGAAAACATGTTTGATCACCATCCCTATACTACATCCAACCAACGTTACACTTAAAATCAACCAAGTGCTTGGAATGATAATCATACCAATGTAAACTAAAATAGCGGTGATCACGATCAAACTACTTTGCAATCGAAAAGATAGACTTTTATCTGCAATCAACTGGAAATATAATAAGCCGATAAACATCGAAACGATTGCAAAATCAATCCCCATTGTACGAGGATCACCAATAAATTGAGCGACCAACACACCTAAAGCCGTCGCGATACTCCATGTTAGATAGGAGATCAAGTTTGCACCATTTAACCAAGTAAATGAAAGTTTTCGATCTGTATAGCTTAGTTTATTCATCCCTAAAGCAAAACTTTCATCTGTGAGAAAGATACCCAATAAAATATTTTTGACCATACTTTCATGCTTCACATATGGTGCGATCGTCAAGCTCATCAATAACATCCGTGCATTTACTAAAAACGTTGCAAGCATGATCGACAATACAGGGCTTTTGGTTAACAACATACTGATAATAATAAATTGCGCAGAACCTGCATAAACAAAAATCGACAAACTAAGCAATAACCCAAATGATAATCCAGCTCCTTTACCAACGATACCAAACGCCATCCCAATTCCTAAATACCCGAATACTGTCGGCCAAGTTTCTTTAATCGCCGCATTCAACGTCAACGATCGACTCATACACTCTCCCCTTTTCCTATCAATTTTTATACTTGTATCGTATAATATACTATATAAAACAAAAATTCAATATATTAAAATTAAAAAGGAGAATATACTATGGATATTACACAACAAATTGGTCAAAATTTACATCAACTACGGACTACGCGTAAATTGACTTTAGATGAACTGGCTCAGCAAACAGGAATCAGTAAAGGGATGCTTTCACAAATCGAAAAAGGGACAACGAATCCAACGATCAATACGATTTGGAAGATCAGTGAAGGATTGCATATCCCATATACGACGTTGATCGGACCTCCGATTTTACCTACTTGTACCGTGATTGCGAAAAAAGACGCGATTTTTCAAGAAGATGATGCACAAAAATACCGGATCTTCAATTATTTCCAACAAAATACTGAACGTAATTTCGAATTTTTTGAAATGGAGTTAGATCCTGGTCATCGTTATGATTCAATCGGCCACTATGCTTCTTCAGAATATGTATTTGTTTTAGAGGGAACACTCACCCTTACTCTTGAACAGCAACTAGTGACACTTGAAGAAGAAGAAGCAACATATTTTGTTGCTACTCAGCCTCATCGTTATGAAAACCGTACAGATAAGTTGATGAAAGCTGTCGTTATCAATTTTTATCCACAAAAAAAATAAGAGTTGGGATGACAAAACTCTGTCACCCCAACTCTTATTTTTACTCTTGATTTAATGCAGCTTTCAAAGCAGCTGCCAGTGGACTTTCTTCTGGTTCTTCTGCTTGGCTATATTTTTTCACTAACCGACGTTCTTCATGCTTCGTCATTTTTTTCTTTTTCGCTTGTTTGTCTAACATTTTTTCAGTAGTCCCATCAAACTTACAACGGAAAAAGGCTCCGTTTTTGCCATCGATGATTTCCATTTTACGATGACACTGTGGGCAACGATGATTCGATACTTTAGGGTCTTTACGACGACGATAACTACAGTTTTTACCCGTACAGACATAAATTTTGCCATCACGAGTATTTTTTTCACGCAGTAACGCGCCACAATCAGGACATTTTTTTTGCGTAAGTGAGAAATCTTGATACTTTGCTTGGCTTTGTTTGATTTCTTTGACTAACTGTGTTGTTTCAACTTCGATTTCGTTCATGAATTGTTTTAAGGAATACTGATTTGTTGCGATTGCTTCTAATTGTTCTTCCCATTTTTTCGTTAGATCAGGAGTTACAAGTGAAGGATTGACCAGTTCCAATAACTGTTTCCCTTTTTTAGATACGATCAAATGATTCGTCCGCTCCATCAATTCTGATTTGATTAATTTCTCAATGATCTCAGCTCGAGTAGCTGGCGTACCTAAGTGGAATTTTTCCATTTGACCTAATAACGTTCCTTCATTCAAAGGTTTAGGTGGTGTCGTCAACCCTTTTTTCAAGCTGAACTTAGGCTTTATGGTCATCCCATTTTCAAAATGTTCCCAGTTTTCTTCGCCTTTTTCTGCTTCAAAACCTGGTTCTAAAACTTCTTGCTGACGAAATACAAATTGAGCGCTACCAAATGTGACTGTAATTGTTTGTTGTCGTGTCACGTATGCCGGTAAAAAGAGGCCTAAGAAACGCGTAACAATCATCTGATAGATTTTTGACTCATCATTGCTTAATTTTTCGTATCGTGCTCGTTGCTCAGTCGGTAACAAACCATGATGATCTGAAACTTTTGCATCGTTAAAGACACTTGTTTGTTGGACCTTCGCATGTGTTTTGGCCAACGATTTAGCTTGAGGCGAGAAATCAGCAACAGCTTGCAACCGTTCATCCATCGTTTCTTTCATATCACGAGTCAAATATTTACTGTCTGTTCTAGGATAGCTTACGATTTTATGAAATTCATAAAGGCTTTGAACGATGCTCAATGTCTTTTTAGCAGAAAACCCGTAGCGAACATTGGCTTCTTGTTGCAATTCAGTCAAATCATAAGGTAGTGGTGCATATTCTTTTTTTGTTTTTTCCTTAATTTCCGTAACTTTCCCTACTTGTTGCTCAAGTAAGTGGATCTGTTCTAGTGCTTTTGTTTGATCTGTTAATGCATAAGGATTTTTTTGTACCAATAACGCATGCTGAGAACCTAGTGTCAAGTCGATTTGATAGTAGTATTGCGCTACAAAACGTTCGATTTGTTTTTCACGACTACGAACAAGTGCTAGCGTTGGTGTTTGCACCCGTCCAGCACTCAAGTTATCTTCATATTTTACAGTTAACGCACGCGTGACATTTAAGCCGACTAACCAATCTGCTTTGGCACGAGCAAGCGCGGAATCGTATAAAGCATCGTATTCTTTTGCTGATTTTAATTTCGCAAAACCGGTTTTGATGGCTTTATCAGTTTGAGATGAGATCCATAAGCGTTTTACCGGTTTATCAAAACGGATCCATTCTAATATCCAACGCGCAACAAGTTCCCCTTCGCGTCCTGCATCAGTGGCGATCACAAATTCTGAAACATCTTTGCGACTTGCCAATTGCTTGATAGCTTTTAATTGATGATTCGTTTTAGGTAATGGCTTGATACCGATTTGTTTAGGAATCATCGGCAACGTATCCATTTTCCAAGCTTGCCATTCATTATTGAGATCTTCTGGCATCTTTAGACCCAATAAATGACCAAGTGCCCACGTGACGATGACATTTGGCCCTTCATAATATGCTTTGTGTTTTTCTTTTGCGCCTAAAACCTTAGAAAGATCTTTGGCAACGCTTGGCTTTTCCGCTAGAATTAGTTGCTTCATAAAATTCCTTTCCACTTTCGACCGTCACTGGTTGATATTCTTGTAGTAGCGCGATTCCTAAATATTGTTGTAAGTCGTCATCACACTCTTCACACCAACGTTCGTCACCTTCGTTCCAAAAAGCACAAAGATAATTAGGTCGTGCATTGATCTGACTATATTCTTCTTGTAGCTGTTCCCATTGCTGCTTGTAGTATGCTTGGGCATCTTCTAATGTATCAAAAGTACTTTCGCTTTTGATATCTTGACGCCAATCTTCAAAAAACCACCAGGGTTCATTGTCTCCATACATGATCACTACTTGATACATATTTCACCCCTCACTTTACTAAGTCCTTACTAAAACAATTACGTTTACTTCATGAACGTTTCTATACCATACTAGAGCCTTTTAAATGAACTTTCAAGAAGCGCGCTTGTGAACTTGCCTTCATTCGCCTTTATTTAACAGTAAATTAGTAACTTTGGTGTTTAATTTTCTTTTAAATATAGCATATCTCGATTAAATTGCGAACAACCTTACAAAATCGTTCGCAAAAAAGGAGCTGTGACAAAAGTCTGTCACAGCCTCTACTTTTAAATATATTGTAATTGTTTTTGTTCTTGATAGGCTTGATCGATCAAACCGCCACCCAAACATTCCATACCGTCGTAAAATACGACTGCTTGTCCAGGAGTGATTGCTCGTACTGGCTCATCAAAGACGACTTCAGCTTTACCGTCTTCTTTTAAATAGACCGTTACCGGAACATCTTGTTGACGGTATCTAAATTTAGCCGTACAACGAAATGTTGTTGGTTTAGTTTCGTCTGTTGTAAAATGGATCTCGCTTGCTTCTAAACGATCTGCATACAAAGCTTCATGATGGAAACCTTGTCCAACGTATAAGGTATTCGTCGTTAGGTCTTTACCGACAACAAACCAAGGTTCTTGTGTCTTACCGCCACCGCCGATTCCAAGTCCTTGACGTTGACCGATCGTATAGTACATCAAACCATCGTGTTGACCTTTGATTTCACCATCTAGCGTTACCATATTGCCTTTTTTAGCTGGCAAATAGTTGCTTAAAAATTGTTTAAAATTCTTTTCCCCAATAAAACAAACACCTGTAGAGTCTTTTTTCTTTGCAGTAGCTAAACCAGCACGTTCAGCGATTTCACGTACTTCTTTTTTCTCCATACCACCTAATGGGAACATTGTTTTCGCTAATTGCGCTTGCGAAAGTTGGCTTAAGAAATAGGTTTGATCTTTGTTATTGTCTACACCACGAAGCATATGCGTCACACCATTTTCATCACGTGTCACTTGTGCATAATGTCCTGTTGCAACAAAATCTGCGCCTAAGTCCAGTGCATAATCTAAAAATGCTTTGAATTTGATTTCTTTATTACACATTACATCAGGATTTGGAGTTCTACCTGCTCGATATTCAGCTAAGAAATATTCAAATACACGATCCCAATATTCTTTTTCGAAATTTACTGAATAATACGGGATTCCGATTTGAGCGGCTACTTTCGCTACATCTTTATAGTCTTCTGTTGCGGTACAGACGCCATTTTCATCTGTATCGTCCCAGTTCTTCATAAAGATCCCGATCACATCATATCCTTGTTCTTTCAATAATAGCGCAGTCACAGAAGAATCGACACCGCCGCTCATTCCTACAACTACACGTGTGTTGCTGTTGTCTTTCATAGAGTCACCATCATTTCATTCAAATTGCTGAATTTTACGATTTGAAGGTCGCAACTTTTCAGTCGTTGTCATTATACATGAGTTTAACGGAAATTTCATGAAATCACGACGATATTGAAAAATTTCTAAGAAAATAAAAAGAGCTCGCCTCATCAACGAGACAGCTCCTTTTATTTTGTAACTTTTTCAAACAATCCTCGATCAATGAAACCATCCATTAAAAAGAAATACTTCTCACGTAACATTTCATGGTTTGGATCTTTAAATAAATTGACCGCTTTTAATCCATTGGCTGTCGTGACCGACATTTTAAACGATTGAACTTCTTTATCGACCGTGATCTTTAATTGAAAGCCTTCTTTACTCGCAGGTGTTGCTTGCAAAGGGCGAATCAATTGAAAGTTTCCACTTTTTGTTTCTGTAAATCCATTGTCACGTAGTGTATATCGTTTAGCTGTTGGTGCTAAACGATAACTTACAGTTGAACCTAAAATCGCTGCTTCTTTTGAGAACGCCATCTCATCCACCTCATCTATTTTTCTTATATTATAAAGATAATCGAGCATCTTGGCTAGTCATTGATGGAGAGTTTGTTATTTTTTCAAACGATTGATTGCTTGGATCAAGACCTTAGTGAAACGATCCACTTCGCTTTGCGTGTTCTCCAAGCCAAAACTGATACGGATAGAAGAAGCAATCAGAGGATGATCTTTGCCATACATCGCTTCTAAAACGTGTGAAGGGTGGACGGTTCCTGCTGTGCAAGCCGATCCTGTCGAAATCGCAAAACCAGCTAAATCTAAATGCATCAGTAATAAATCATTGGCCACACCAGGAAAGGAAAGATTCAAGACGTGACTCAAGCGCGTATCTGAGCCATTCATCTGATACGTCACGTTTGCGTGTTCAAGTTGTTGCATCATGCTTAAAGAAAAAGCCGCATACGTACGTGCTTGTTCATCTAAATCATGTTCCATGACCAAACGTACTGCCTCAGCCATTCCTAAAATACTAATCAAATTCTCTGTACCTGCACGTCGTTTATTCTCTTGTTCGCCACCATAAAAACGTGTAGGTAAATTCACGCGTTGATATAAAAAGCCAACACCTTTTGGACCGTTGATTTTATGTGCAGAGATCGACAATAGATCCACACCCAAATCAGCTACATCAATAACATATTTTCCATAAGCTTGAACAGCATCGGTATGAAAATACGCTTGATGTCCTTTTAATAATGTCCCGATTTCTTTGATTGGATAGATCGTACCGATTTCATTATTTGCAGACATGATCGAAACTAAGATCGTATCTTCTCGTAATGCGTCTTTCACTTGATGACTAAATAATTCACCTTTTTCATTAACGTGTAAATACGTAACGTCAAATCCTTGCGTTTCTAAAAAACGCATCGTCTCTAACACTGCAGGATGCTCGACTTGTGTAGTAATAATATGCTTCCCTTTTGACTGTCTCGCAAAAGCGGTTTGTAAGATCGCAGTATTATCTCCTTCTGTTCCCCCACTAGTAAAGACGATATCATTAGGAGCTGCGTTAATACTTGAAGCAATCACTTGACGGGCTTCTTCTAGTTGTTCATGTGCTTGTCTTCCGTACTGATGGATACTAGACGGATTCCCAAAAGTTGTTTTCATTTGGTTCGTCATCACTTCGATGACTTTTGGATGCATCGGAGTCGTTGCCGCATGATCAAAATATGTCATTGTTTCACCTTCTCTTATTAATCTTTTTCATTATAACAAACCTTATCAAAAAAAATAGTAAAAGCACTTGATCAAAAAATGCTCAAGACTTTTACTATTTTGCTTATTTTTCTAGACGAAACAACGGACTCATCGGCGTGTTTTCGTGGATACGTTTCATTGCTTCACCAATCAATTCCGAACAGCTAATATAAGTCGCTTGTTTCGGATGTTTGTCCTCATCAGTTAGACAAGAATCCGTTACACAAATATCTTCGATCGGCGCTTGTTCTAGGACCTCTTTAGCATCTCCATTAAACAAAGCATGTGATGCACACGCATGCACTTCTTTTGCACCGGCTTCTTTTAATAAACGCGCGGCTTTAGCAAATGTATGCCCTGTATTTAAAATATCGTCGACCATGATACACGTTTTTCCTTCTACATCCCCAATCACATAGCCATCATCTTGGGCATCATCATCTTGATCCACGATCGCTAACGTTGTTCCCAAATATTCAGCTAAACCACGTGAACGTTGTACACCACTGTTTTTAGGAGAAACGACAACATACTCATCGCCTTGCATATTGCGATCCAAATAATAACGTGCAAAAAGTGGAGTTGTAAATAAGTTATCGACTGGAATATCAAAGAATCCTTGTACTTGAACGGTATGTAAATCTAACGTCAATACACGTGTTGCACCGGCTTCGACCAGTAAATTCGCAATCAATTTAGCGGTGATCGGTTCGTGTGGTCTAGATGTACGATCTTGTCTAGCGTAAGCGTAATAAGGCAAGATCACGTTGATCGTTTTTGCGCTCGCTCGTTTCATCGCATCGATCATAATCAGTAGTGCCATGTAATAGTCATTGACTGGCGTATTTGTTGATTGGATCAAGTATGTATCGATCCCACGCACACTTTCTTCGATATTGATGGCAATTTCTCCATCACTAAACGTCTTGATCGCACTTTTCCCTAATTGACAGCCAAAAACGTCGGCGATTTTTTGAGCTAACGGCACATTCCCATCTAAACTAAAAATTTTTAACGCTTCTTCCGAATGATTCTCGTTCATAGTTTCCTCCGATATACATAATTTCTTCTATTCTATCACATTTTTGATGCTTTTTCTAAGCTCTCTTACGCTTTTTTAAACTTAAGGAAAAGAAACCGTACCCAATATCCAGTTCGCTGGGACTTCTTTTTGATAGGCTCCCCAATTATCATGAACTCTAAAAATGTACGTACCATTTTCGTCGATTCGATAAGCGTATGCTACGACCCAATGATTGCCATACGTACTACCTAAAAAACGATTCAGCCCAACGATTACTGGCTTATGTTGATCGATCCGCTTGATTGCTCGTGTGATTCCGCCGATCGGTGTCGAGCGTGCCCAGATTTTTTGTTGATGATATTGACAAAAACGAGAGATTCCTAAACTGACTTGACATGCGATCGTGGAGTAACCTAATGGTTGGATGAACAGTCGTAAATAGGCCACTAAATTTTCACCGTCAGCAAACGGCTGGCGTAAATAAGCAGGCAATGTGATTTCTGTACGATAATCTTGATAATAAGCAATTAATACTGCAGCTGCATAGCTTCCACATAAATTCCCTTTAGTATTCGTCCAGTTGCGATATTGATAAAAGCGCGATGCATCGATTCCATACCAAGTTGTCATTTTCTAGCTCCTTTACTTGTTTAATAGTTAAAATCAAGCGATCAATCGACCCTTTACTTGTTTAAACAATAAGAGTATATCATAATAAAGGTACATTAAAGGAGGAACTACTATGACAAGACGGGCACAAGAGGATTTTTATGATTATGTAAATGGTGAATGGCTTGAAACTGCAAAAATTCCTGAAGATAAACCTTCGACTGGTGGTTTTCAAGATTTAGTCACGTCAATCGAAACACAATTGATGACTCAATTTGAAACTTGGGCAGCACAACCTGAGACCATTCCCAACACTTATTTGAAGACAGCGATCGATTACTACGAACTTGCAATGGATCAAGATAGACGAAATGTTCTAGCAGCAAAACCTTTAGCCGAGCACTTAAGTATCCTAAAAACAATCGATTCTTTTGAAGCACTGAACGATGTATTGTATGAACTTAGTCTAAAAAATTTCGCACTGCCTTTTGATCTAGACGTGATGGCAGATATGAAAAACACTCAACAGCATGCACTCTATCTGTCCCCAGCTTCATTGATCTTACCAGATAAAACGTATTATGCTGAAGAAAATGAGCAAACGACAGCGATGTTGCAAGAGTTCTTTGATATGAGTGTCACATTGATGCAAGAATTAGGCCATACACGTGCGCAATCAGAAGCATTAGTTGAACAGGCTATGGCTTACGATAAGGCTCTTGTCGACTATGTAAAAAGTGCAGAAGAACGTGCGGATTATAGCTTGATGTACAATCCACGATCAATGGATCAAGTCGTAGCTTATACCGATCGTTTTGATCTTAAAACGTTGATCGAAAAACTAGTTGCAGAAACTGTCGAGACAGTGATTGTGACTGAACCCATGTATTTTGAACACTTTTCAGCTTTTACCGAAACTGATCACTTGCCTTTACTTCGAAGCTGGATGTATGTCATGACAGCATTACGCTATACGGAATACTTAAGTAATGACATTCGTGTACTTGGAGGGCGCTACCAACGTTTCTTATCCGGGATAAAAGAAGCCAAAACGTTTGAAAAAGCAGCCTACCAAACTGTATTTTCACAATTCTCAGCTGCTGTTGGAGAGTACTATGCCAAAACGTATTTTGGGCCAGAAGCCAAAGCAGATGTTGAACATATGGTGGTGACAATGATCGATGTGTATAAAAAACGCTTAGAACAAAACACTTGGTTGAGCAATGATACACGCACATTAGCAATCAAAAAATTAGATCACATCGGTGTCCATGTAGGGTATCCGGAAAAACTACCAAAAATTTACGATTCACTTCATGTGATAGCTAAAGCTGACGGTGGCGAATTTTTTGAGAATGTTTTAGCACTCGCTCGCATTCGTACGCTAGCACATTTTGAAAAGTACTCAGAACCTGTCGATCGCACCGAATGGGGTATGTCCGCAGCCACAGTCAATGCGTATTATAGTGGACTAATGAATATCATTGTCTTTCCTGCTGCGATTTTACAAGCACCATTTTATAGTCTCTCTCAATCAAGTAGTGCAAATTACGGTGGTATCGGGGCAGTGATTGCTCATGAAATCTCACATGCATTTGACAATAACGGAGCTAAATTCGACGAAAATGGAAATCTAAGTAACTGGTGGACAACAGAAGATTTAGCACAGTTTAAAGCTTTAGCCAATCAAATGATCGCTGAATTTGATGGACTCGATTTTGCAGAAGGCAAAGTCAATGGTACGTTAACAGTCTCTGAAAACATTGCAGATGCCGGTGGTTTAAGTTGTGCCCTAGAAGCAGCTAAACGCGAATCAGATGTTGATCTAGAAGACTTCTTCGTCAACTGGGCTAAGATCTGGCGTACAAAAGCGACGTTAGCCTATCAACAATTACTCTTAAAAGTTGATGTTCACGGTCCAGCAAAATTACGTGCCAATATCCAAGTGCAAAATTTAGATGATTTTTACGACGTATTTGACGTTCAACCAACTGATCCAATGTATCGTGCACCTGAAGATCGTGTACGTATTTGGTAATAAAAAATGGGGATGTGACAGAAATCTGTCGCACCCCCATTTTTTAATTACGGATATAAGCTAGAACCATTTCAGCTGAACGGAGACCTGCTTCGATAATAAACTCGTCGAAACTTTGAGTCGCTTCTTCTTCTGCAGTATCGCTCATCGCACGGATGATGATAAACGGGACATCAAATTGATGGGCGGTTTGTGCAATCGCTGCACCTTCCATCTCACAAGCCAACGCTTCAGGGAAGTGACCCAAAATTGTTTGGACTTTCTCTGAACTATTGACAAACGTGTCACCAGTGACGATCAAACCAGTCTTGGTTTGTAGGTCTGCTTGTTTAGCAGCTTGTTCAAATTTATGGATCAAGTTTTTATCTGCTTCATAATAAAGTGGCATCCCTGCTGGCAATTGACCATATTCATAGCCAAAACCCGTAACGTCCACATCATGATAAGCCAAACGATCCGATAATACAACGTCGCCTACTGCTAGTCCTTGTCCGATTCCACCAGCAGATCCTGTATTGATGACCACGTCTACTTCATATTTTTGAATCAATAAACTTGTCGTGATTGAGGCCAAGACTTTCCCAATCCCCGACTGTACTACGATCACTTCTTGGTCATTGATCATTCCTTGATAAAATGTTGCTCCAGCTTGTTCCCAAGTTGTTTTGTTCGTTAAAGCAGTTTGTAAAATCGCTACTTCTTGCGCCATTGCGCCAATAATTCCGATCTTCATAGGTACCTCCAACTTATAAATAAATAATCGCCAATATCACTAAAACCAGTAGTACAGCCACGATCCCGATCGCTTTCATTAAAAACGTGTTCATCTCACGTGATCGCTGATTGACCTGTGTACGCGAGGTACTTTTTTCTGTTTTTTTTGGATAAGGCTTTCGATAAAAATGTCCAGCTTTTGACTCGTCCGATTTTTTTTTCATTTGACGAACAGGTTGCGTCGTTTGAAGCTTTTCACTTTTTTTTACGCGCATTTTTTCTTGTTGTTTACTGCGCGCTTGTTTTTGTTGACGTCGCAACTCTGAGCGCGTCACTAAAGGACGTTTACTCATGAAACTTCTGTTCCACCTTTCGTTAATTGCAATTCCCAATACGTCACAGCATACAACGTTTTGGCATCACAAATCAAGCCCGATGCGATGGCATCTTTGACTTCACTTAGCGTCAATTCCTCGCATTGTAAAAATTCATCTTCATCTTGAGCTAATGGTCGAGCGGCTTTTGTTAAATGCTTAGCTTCATAGATCGTTAAAAATTCATCTGAAAATCCTGGTGTAGAGTACATCCCCACGATTTCCTTCCATTCGTTTGCTTGATAGTCCGTTTCTTCTTCTAGCTCGCGCTTTGCAGTATGTATTGGATCATTTTCTTCACCTGGATCGATTTTTCCAGCTGGGATTTCTAAAGTATCACGCTCTAATGGCTTGCGAAATTGACGGACCAGTACGATTTTTTGTTCATTTGTCACAGCCAATACAGCCACAGCACCATGATGTAATACAAGTTCTCTTGTAGCATGACGACCATCTGGTAGTGTCACGTCATCTACATAGACATCAATGATGTTTCCTTTAAAGATTTCGGTGCGTTTTGTCGTTTTTTCTTCAAAATTTGAGGGTGTCATAAGTTCTCCTTTCTCATTTTCAAGTTTCGTACTCAAAGTGTACCACAAAAAAATTAGGATTTTGCTAAATTATGTAAATCCATCGAAAGACCGATACTTTTTCAGATAGTAACATGCTAAAATAATGGTATCGATAAGACAGTCATCGCTTTTTCAGGAGGAAAGAATATGAATAAAAAAAAATGGACAATCATAGGTGTCGTGCTCTTCGTATTATTTCTATGGTTAGGACTAGGATTAGATGATATGATCGCAATCGCTGTACTAGTTGGCCTAATCTTTTTAGGGATCCGTCTTTTCGCCAGAAGATCCCCCAAAAAGAAAGCGAAAACGATTCAGCACATTTCAAAAGAGAAAGAACAGCACTACAAAGAAAGCGGGATGTCTCAAAGTGAGATCACACTCTTTAGAGAAACGATGAGTCAAACGAAAGAATTGATCGATCGTTTACAAAAAAATATCAATCAAAATGCTAAATTAAAATCGATCGATCTGCGTTATGACACTGTTAGAGCTTCAAAAGCTTTATTTAAAGATTTAGTGAAACACCCAAAAAGACTGCATTTAGCCAATCATTTTTTATACACCCATTTGCCTAACTTAGTTGAATTGACCGATAAATATCTCGAAATCAATATCCATGAAATCAAATCAAAAGAAACTTATGTTAAAATGGAAGAAAGCATTCTAGTGATTGACCAAATGGCTGCTTTGATTGCCAAAGATTATCAAAATTTCGTTGCTGAAGATTTTGACGAAATCGATGTTGAATTATCTTTAGCTAAACAAAGTATCCAACAACAAAAGTAAACATGAAATAAAAAAATCTAGCGCAGTCTGCTAGATTTTTTCGTACGATACCCTATGAGGAGGAATGGAAATGGATGAACAAATAAAACCGACAACAACAGACGCTCTAGATGATCTTTTAGCAGATCCTTTTGATTTTCCAATCGAACAGGCCCCTACTGCTAATCCAGTTGCTTCAGCTACAACAACAGCACCAAAGTTGATCGATAAATTACCTGAAGAGCGGCAAAAACAAGCGCGCGATTTAGCTGAAAAAATCGACGTGACGAACCAACAAGCAGTCATTACTTATGGTGCGAGTGCGCAAACAAAACTGAGCCAATTTTCACAATCGATGCTTGATCATGTTCAAACTTCTGATATTGGGCCGATCGGTGATTCCTTGAGTGAGTTGATGTATCGTTTACAAGAGGCCAATCCAGATGAATTACGTGCTGGAGAAGGCAATATCTTCCAACGAATGTTTGGCAAAGTAAAACAATCTATCTATGAAGTAACCGCTAAATATCAAAAAATCGGAGCACAGATCGATAAGGTCGCGGTCAAACTCACACAAGAAAAAGATGGTTTATTAAAAGACAATCAAATGTTGGAAGAATTGTATCAAAAAAATAAAGATTATTTTGATGCATTAAACATTTATATCGCGGCTGGAGAATTGAAAATGGATGAGTTACAAAAAACAATCATCCCTGAAGCAACCGAAAAAGCCCGTCAAACTGGTGATCAAATGGATGCACAGATCGTCAATGACTATACTCAGTTTTTAGATCGCCTGGACAAACGTACCCATGACCTAAAACTAGCACGTCAAATCACGATCCAACAAGCGCCACAGATCCGCCTGATCCAAAATACGAACCAAGCACTGGCTGAAAAAATCCAAGCTTCCGTTTCCACAGCAATCCCGCTTTGGAAAAACCAGGTCGTAATCGCATTGACTCTACTTCGTCAAAAAGACGCAGTCACTGCACAACGCCAAGTATCTGAAACGACAAATGACTTGTTGAAGAAAAATTCCGAGTTACTTAAAATTTCCGCAATCGAAACAGCTAAAGAAAATGAACGGGGCATTGTAGATATTGAAACGCTCCAAAAAACACAAAATGATTTGATCGAAACGATCCAAGAAACTTTACGTATCCAACAAGAAGGAAAAGAAAAACGTCGCAGTGCGGAACTTGAACTCCATACGATGGAAAATGACTTAAAAGATAAATTACTCGATTTAACTCAACAACGCAATCAATAAAAAAGAAACTGTAACAAAAAAAATAAGTCGAATCATTCCGATAATAGGTTCCCCTATTTCGGTAATGATTCGGCTTATTTTCTTAGGACCTACTTTTGAAGTATCATTGATCCATTTTTTAAGAGTGCAACAGACATTTGTCATATCTTTTTCAACTAATTAATTTAGCAAGCAATAACAGGATCGCTGGAAAAAAACTATTCGTTGCATTAAAAATTAGGACTGAAATCAATAACTCGACAGGAATGACAAGCAGTCCTAGTCGATCTTTAGTTGTCCAGTTCGTATTCATTTTACTCTCCTACTCTTCATATTCGTTATAATAACTTAATTTTGGAAAGAATAAAGACACCGTCGTCCCTTCTTTCCAAACAGATGACACCGTCAAATCGATTCCTAATTTTTGCGCCAGATTTTTAGCTAGATAAAGACCTAGTCCTGTAGAATGCACTTGTGCATTACGACCGTTTGATCCAGTAAATCCTTTATCGAAAATTCGTTTTAGATCTTCTGGAGGAATGCCGATTCCAGTATCCACAATATGTAAACAGACTCCTTTTTCCTGCTTTTCAATGCGCGTCATGACACTTCCGGATTCATCTGTATATTTGATTGCGTTCGCTAAAATTTGGCGGTATATGAAGGCGACCCATTTGGGATCTGTCAATACGACTTCATCTTCACCAAAAATCGAAAAACGAATATTTTTTTCAATAAAGTAATTTGCTTGACTACGTACTACTGGTTGTATGATTTCCTTTAACGAGCTTTCTTGGATCAAATAATCTTTCGTAAAACTTTCTAAACGTGCCACATAGAGGACTTGTTCTACATAATCATTCATGCGAGTTAACTCATTTTCTAAAGCGATATATTTTTCATCTGGAATATCAAACTCGATCGAGCGCAGTAGTAATTGACTAGCCGCTAGGGGCAATTTGATCTCATGGACCCAAGAATCGATGTACTCTTTTTGCTCTTCTTGAGCAGAGATCACTTCATGCATCATTTCTTGGTGCTCTTGGATCGCTTGATTCACATAGTTTTGTTGCAATTTTTCAATCGAATTCCGCGCTCCAGATAAATAATTTTGTAATACGCTATAGTCTTCTGAGACTGCTAATTTACGCCACCAACTGCGTTTCAATACGTAATTGATTGTATGAATGCCAATCAATCCTAATAATTCGATGACAAACAAATAACCAACTATACTCCACTCAAAAGGATAATTTGGCGTTAGCCACATGACAAAGATCGTTAATAGAAAAAAAATCAGCCATCCTAGATAAGTCAACCATTGGTCTTTGATATAATTGCGTATCGTCATCATCTATCCTCACGGCACAATATAGCCTTGGCCAACTTTTGTTTCGATATAACCATAAACACCTGCTTGTTCGATTTTGCGACGCAAGCGATTGATATTGACTGTCAGTGTATTGTCATCCACAAATCGTTCATCATCCCACAAAGCACGCAGTAATTTTTCACGGCTTAAAATCTTACCATGATTTTTCATTAAAATATATAAGAGACGATATTCGTTTTTACTTAAATCGACAAGTTCTCCTTTGATCTCCACACTACTATTGTCAACGTTTAATACTAATTCATTGTGTAAAAGCGTTTCTTGATTCGCTTCTACATAATTATATGAGCGACGTAATAATGCATTGATCTTTGCGACTAAGACGTCCAAATCAAACGGCTTCGTTACAAAATCGTCGGCCCCCATGTTCATTGCCATAATCATATCCATATTGGTATTTCGACTTGAAATAAAAATAATTGGAACTTTTGAGATTTCACGGATTTTTTGACACCAATAATAGCCATCAAAAACAGGTAAATTGATATCTAATAACACAAGTTGTGGTTGCTCTGTTTGAAAATCATCAAATACTTTTTGAAAATCAGTCGTACCGCATGTTTCAAATTGCCATTTTTCAAGTTCTTCGCTGATCAATTCGCGAATTACTTTTTCATCTTCTACAATCATAATTTTTGCCATGATAACATCCTCCTTTAATCCTCAAAACTTTCTGCCAATCTACAGTTACAATTGGTATTCTTCATTATTGTAACAAAAAAAAGAAGGAGATGCTCTCCTTCTTTACTCAAATTATCGATTTAATTCACAAGTTGCGTCTTCATCGGCAATAATCGTCACATTTGGATGTTTTTGTAGCACGCTCGCAGGTAAATCTTCAGTGATTGGTCCTTCAATCATCCCTTTGATCGCTTGTGCTTTGCTTTTACCAAATGCAAGCAACACGATCGCCTTACTTTGCATAATCGATTGAATTCCCATCGAAATCGCTCTAGTCGGTACGTCTTCAATTTTATCGAAATAACGTTGATTTGCTTTTATTGTCGATTCAGTTAATTCGACCACATGCGTTGGCGTATCAAAAGGTGTGTCTGGTTCATTAAATCCGATATGTCCATTACGTCCGATTCCTAAAATCTGTAAATCGACTGGATGATTCGTTAAAATCTCTTCATATCTTTGGCATTCTTGATTTAAATCTTCTGCTTTCCCATTTGGGATATAGCTTTCTTTAAATGGTTTTTTTGCAAATAAATGTTCATGCATGTACATGTGGTAACTTTGAGAATCAGTCGCTGAAAGTCCAACATATTCATCTAAATTAACGGAAGTAAGTGCCGAAAAGTCTAAATCACTGGCAACCATTTCTTGATATAACGTTTCAGGAGTACTCCCAGTTGCTAGTCCCATTGTTTGTAAGCCGTTATCCATTGCATTTTGCACCAATTCAAAAGCTTTTTTGCCACCTTCTACTGCATTGTTTACTTGAATAAGTTTCATTTCATTGCACCTCTCTTTTTGGTATATACCAAATTTATCATATTCCCCAAAAAAACGCAAGTATTGTCTAGACCATTTTGGCTATTCCGCCAAAAAAGTCGTCATATTCGTTTGATCAATCATTGGAAATTGAGCAATTTGCTTTGCAATAAGCGCGGCGATCGTTTTCAAATGCCCCTTTTCATCGTTTTCCATCTGCAATACAAGTAACGGTTCATGCAAACTCAAACGAAGCAAGAACCAACCTGATCCGTACGGTGCACTGATTTTCATACGGATTCCTTCTTCATTTTCTGGATCTAAAGTAAAGCCAAGTTCAGTAAATGACTGAAAAGAATCAATAACTTTTTGACCGTTTACTCTCGCTTCTTCTGTGATTAAAAAGCGGATCTCTTTTGTTTCTGCAGGTTGTTTTAAATCTGCCATTAAGTCGTCTAAACTTTTTTGTTGTTTGACTAATGTTGGTAGCAACATTAAAATCTTGGCGATTACATAGGCACCATCATCTAAGAAATAATTTTCTTTAAAGGCTGCATGACCACTTGTTTCGATCGCTAGTTGACAATCGATACCTTGTTGATTTAAAGCGACTGCTTTGTTGATGACGTTGCGGTATCCTGAAATATAACGAACTTGTTTACCACCTAGTGATTCGATAAAGGTTTTTAGATGATTTGAGGTTGGTGAATTCGTCACGATACTTGTACCTGGATATTCGCCTAAAATAATTTGGCTTAAAACAGCAATCAAGTTATTACGATTCATCACAGCTCCCGATTTCGTTACAACGGCTGAACGATCGACATCTGTATCAAAAATCACACCTAGATCAGCATGATGGGTCAAAACAGCTTCTTTGATACTAGCCATGGCTTCTTTATTATCGGGGTTTGGGATATGATTTGGAAAAGCGCCATCAGGTTCTAAAAATTGTGAACCCGTAGTATCTGCACCTAAAACTTCTAGTACTTTTTTTGCAAAAAAGCCTCCCGCGCCGTTACCCGCATCGACTAAAATATGCCAACCAGATAGTGGTTGATTGGTTGTAGCATTCATTCCTTGTTTGATTTTTTCTACTAGATCATTTGCATATGGCGTTAAAATATCGGCTTGTTGAACCGTACCCTGTTGCGATATACCTTGGACTTTAGTGTGTTCTAAAATAAAGCGAATATCACTTTTTTCTGCTCCACCATCACGACTAAAAATTTTGATTCCATTGAAATAGTAAGGTAAATGGCTTGCAGTAAACATGATTCCTGCATCACAATCAAATTCTTTAAATTGAGTCGCCATAAACATAGCTGGTGTCGTAGCCATTGCAAAATCAACTACTTCAACACCTTGTAGCACTAGGGCTTTAATAAATGCTGTCACTAAATTCGGTCCGCTCAAGCGACTATCGCGACCAACACCGATTTTTAAAGGCTGTGATATTTTTTTGTGTTCATTTAACCAAGAAACAACTCCATACGCAATCGCTTCAACAGCTGCTGGTGTTAAATTGGCTTGATGTTCTTTTGTCTCAATTGCGATCCCTCTAATATCTGATCCATTTTGTAATGCAAATAATTCCTCCACAATAAAGAACCTCCTTGACTAAACTTGATTTTAGTTTTTATTACTATAATGATAGTGTACCTGAAACCTACTGAATTAGATACAAAAAGATAGATCCACAACATAATCTTGTGAATCTATCTTCATTGATTATTAGTTATTACTTAAATCTTCACCGTTCGTTGCAATCACTTGTTTATACCAATCAAATGATTTTTTCTTCGAACGTTTTAAGGTTCCATTTCCTTCATTATCACGATCGACATAGATAAAGCCATAACGTTTTTTCATTTCACCCGTTCCAGCACTTACTAAATCGATACAGCCCCAAGTCGTGTACCCTAAAAGATCGACACCATCTAATTCTACTGCATCCTTCATCGCTTGGATATGTGCTGCTAGATACTCGATACGGTAATCATCAATGACATTTCCGTTTTCATCAGGTGTATCGACAGCTCCTAAACCATTTTCTACAATAAATAATGGTTTTTGGTAACGATCATATAGATCATTCATCGTCACACGTAAGCCTAACGGGTCAATCTGCCAACCCCATTCACTAGCTTCTAAGTAAGGATTTTTAACAGAGGCAAAGATATTTCCTGCTGTTTGTTCATTGATTTTTGGATCAGTAGATTGTACACGTGAAGAATAATAAGAGAATGAAATAAAATCAACTGTATGTTCTTTTAATAACTCCAAATCACCGTCTTCAATCGGTAATTCAATTCCTTTACGTTCTAGTTCTTTTAATGCATAAGCTGGATATTCTCCGCGCGATTGGACATCGATAAAGAAGAAATTCTCACGATCTGCTTTACGTGCTGCCCATACATCTTCAGGTTTACATGTATACGCATAGTTTGTACCTGCTGCTAACATACAACCAACTTGATTTTCAGGATCGACTTCATGTGCAATTTTAGTTGCTACTGCACTTGCTAATAATTCGTGATGTGCTGCACGGTATTTTACTGCTTCTGGATCTTCGCCTTCTTCAAAATAAAGACCAGCCCCCATAAATGGTGCATGTAAGATCATATTGATCTCATTGAACGTCAACCAGTATTTTACCAAGCCTTTATAGCGTGTAAAAATCGCACGGCATAAGTTTTCATAAAAGCCAACCATCTCACGACTACGCCAAGCTCCGTATTTTTCAACTAAGTGCATTGGACAGTCAAAGTGTGTGATCGTTACTAGCGGTTCGATCCCATGTTTGTGACATTCTTTAAATAAATCTTCATAGAATTGTAGACCATCTTCGTTTGGCTCTGTTTCATCACCTAATGAAAAGATTCGACTCCAAGCAATCGACAAACGATAGGTTTTGAACCCCATTTCCCCAAATAAAGCAATATCTTCTTTGTAATGATGATACATATCGATTGCTTCTTTTGCTGGATAAAAATGTTCATCGTCAAAATCAAACATTTTCATTTCTCCTGTAATAACTGGGAAACGGTCTTTTCCAACTGGTGCTAGATCAACGTTGGCTAGACCACGTCCGCCTTCATTATAGCCACCTTCACATTGATTGGCTGCAGTTGCGCCGCCCCATAAAAAGTCTTCTCTAAATCCCATGAACTCGATCTCCTCTACATTTTGATTGAAGAAACTGTATACAGCTTCCTAATAATTTGCCCCTATCAATTTGAGTGGGCCGATGAATAAGCTCCTTAGATAACAAAAAACCTAATTTTTTAGACACAAAGAGACCTGAAAAAATCCACTCCCTAGGTTATCTAAAAAATCAGGTTTAGCTTGTATCTAAACAATCACTATCCATCATTTCTACTCTTTTACTATAACGAATAATACAGTAAAAGTCAACGCTTTCAAAAATCATCTATCTCATTTTGTTTATTCTAAACCTAAATTTTGAGATACTATCTTCTCTATTGACCAAATATCTTTAAGTAAGATAAATTGCTTGAAGATGGCGTTTTTCATTAGGTGTAAGTTGTAAAGCTTGGGTCAAAAAGTTCTCAGTACTTCTATAGTTTGTCATCATTTGATCAAAACTAGCATCTAAGTATTCCTTTTTGGCCATAAAAAAGACGGGTAATTCATCTAGGATCATTTGTGGTAAATTCAATCCACTCACTTGTTCGTGCATTTGTGCTACACTTTTTGTTAGATACGTGTTTGTTTTCAAGTAATCCGCTACGATCGTGTCATAATCGACATCCATCAAAAGTAAAAATAACGCCGCAGCAAATCCTGTACGATCTTTTCCAGCCGTACAATGAAATAAAATGCTTTGATCTGGAGCATCATTTTTTAATAGCATATCGATATACATACGATACGTTGTGTGCGCTTGCTCATTTGTAACAAATCCACGATATAATTCAATCATGATCTCATCAGCCGTTTTCCCAGTTTTTAATTGTTCCATTAGAGCTTGTGGCGAAGCAGACGTATCAAAAACTGGCAAAAAGTAATTTAAAACGCCACAAGGTGTGGCATCTGGATTTTGTTCGCGTTCTTCTTTTGAACGAAAGTCGATGATCTTACGCACACCATACGTATAAAGTAATTCTTGGTCCTCTTTTGACAATTGACTCAAATCAGCCGAGCGAACCAATTTTTTTAGACGTGTCACGTTTCCTGTCTTGGTTTGATAACCACCCATATCACGAATATTCTCAGCATGTTGTAATTGGATAATTGTTTGCATCATACGCCACTCCTTCTTTTTCTATCCCTATCATACTCATTATTTGCATATTTTCCATGGGATTAAAAGAAGTTTTTTCGAACAAGTCTGTAAGGTGTTGATATCTTATTTTTTATTGAAAAAATCAAACAACGCCTGACGGATCGTCGACATATCTTCTACTAAAAATGCTGATGTAACAAAACAGCGAATCAGTTTCTCATGTGCTTGTTTAGAAACACGATGTTCATATTGATTTAGATGGATCATAATATCTGGTGCATCATAGTCAAACGAAATATTATAGAGATAAGAAAAAGATTCTCGTACGATATTTTCCGCGGTTCGAATTTCTAAAATCGTCCGTGCTCCGTAAAATCCTACGTTGATTTTGCGTTCCCTAAAAGACAAACTGGTTAAATAAGCGACTAGTTTCCCATAATTTCTTTGTAAAACTTCGATTGGTCCAATGATATGTTGTGGATACGTTTGTTCTAGTTTTTTTAAATAATTCGCTAATTGTGACATTAGTCTAGGTACTCGAATATCCAATTCCCGATAATGAATCGAATTGATCCAATTTGGAAAAAGCCAATCATTTAAATGAATCGTGATAAAAAAGGGATAAAGTTCTTTATAATCAGATCGTGCGATTGGAACGATTTGATTGGAAAAATAAGTAATAGCAGTCTGTAAAAATTGATTCAAAGGTAAAGGTAACTTCCTCATCAATTGTAAGACTTGTTCTCCTTTTTTACGCATATAAAAAAAATCCTTGGCTAAAATTTGAAATACCAAATATGCGTGTTCAGTATTGGATAAACGAAAATGATAGGTTGGTATCAGTTGCTTTTGAACAATCTCTTCTATTAACTCCAAGTTTTGTGCTAATATAGAAGATAATTTAATCTTATAACCTAATTTAACACGAGTCATTTGGATAGCAATATCGTATTTGATTGTTTGGATCACTTCTGACTCTCTTACTGTTTTATATTTAAACTCTGCTAATTCAAATGTTTCTTCGATAAATTGATCGACTTGTTGTTCATCTACTAACTCAAATGGCCATGGAGAAGACTCGTATAAATTCATTAATGAATCACGTGCCAAGCGTCTGATAATCGCTTCTTCACCGACTAATTCTAACTCTCCTTGCGATGTTTTGATCGTCAATGCATAAGAAGCTAATAACTTTCGCATCGTACTGAGTCGTCGTTTTAATGTCGACTCTGAAAGATAAAACTCATCCATGAATTGAATCCGATTCACACGTTTTCCTAAGATCAAACGTACCCCTAACTGGACGACTGCGCATTGTTGTACAATAAAATTACGTAAAAATCGATACTCATTAATGTCTTCTATTTCCCATTTGATGAAATGATCATCTAGTCTAAAGTGAATCGATGCTACTTTACTTTGTTTAATAAAAAAAGCGATTCTTTCGCTATAGCGTAGAAGTGTTTTTTCACCCATATCTAATTGATGTGTTAATTCTCTTAAGGACATCTCTTGTTCCACGTGCTCTAGTGCATTTAAAATAGAAATGATTCTTTCGATCTCTGGATCATAAAGTTGTAGCAATTCACTTCCCATATTCTTTCTCCTTTGTATAAAATAACAAAATAAAATAGATTACATTTTTATATTACTCTATAACGAATATTATTAAAATAAAAATAAAGGTGTATGGATATTCATATACCTTTATTTTAGATAATATTTAAATAACGTTCTGTTTAATAAAAATATACAAATTATTACGATTAAAATAACTATATATATTATTTTTAGATTTTCTGTTTGTTTATGCTGATATATCCGTACTTCTTTTCTTTGCATTTCGTATGCAGTAGTCGTTACTGCTTTTTCTTTTGCAATCGGATAAGCTCGAATCAAATAGCGTTGACTAGTTAACACAGGGGTTGGGCAAGTAAAAATGGTTAGCATCGGTTCATGGCTTGGTGCAAGTACATCAAGATCACGCTCATCAATCAGCACTGTTTCGCTTATTTTATATGTTCGTTCTTCATCGAGATACATGACCTTGATTTCTTGTCCAACTTGAGCTTTAGTCACTAACTGTCCAAATAATAAGAATTCTAAACCTAAATGATGACCAAGTACTACTAGATTATCTGTCGCTAAACTTCTTTTTGGAAACATGACCACCCCACCATAGAATAAATTTTGGTTGGTGATCCCAATATATAAAGGTTGAATCCAGTTGATTTCAGGAATTTGGATCGAACCATACATTGTGAGGGTTCTGTTGCACAGTTTTAAATCTACTATCAAATAAGGTAGAATAATAGAAAAAGATAGCAGGAGGAATGACGATGAATCCTTTTAAAGGAAAGCAATTTCAGCAGGATGTGATTATTGTAGCCGTGGGCTACTATCTTCGTTATAACCTTAGCTATCGTGAAGTTCAAGAAATCTTATATGATCGTGGCATTAACGTTTCTCATACGACGATTTACCGTTGGGTGCAAGAATATGGTAAACTACTCTATC